>JBKJSO010000040.1:0-16752 GCA_046595835.1 Acidimicrobiales bacterium
CGGGAACGGAGCGAGCAGAAGTTCGCCCCTCGCCAACGCCACTAACGCGCCGGAGTGGGGTTCGGTTCGTCGTAGACGGCGTCCTCCTCGGAGAACCAGTCAGCCGAGAAGAGCGCGCTGGGCGCCCAGGACGGGCGGGTCCACCCGAGCAGCTCCTCGCGCAGCACCCAGAGCTCCTGCTCTGCCTGCTCGACGACTCGCTGCGCGCCAGCGAGATCGCTCACGGCATAACTCACAGCATCCTTGCCCGGCTCGAGGACGGAGTCGGTGAACTGCTGGTAGTTGGTCACCGCCTGCCGCAACTTCCGATGGGCAGTCTCCAAGCGTTCGCGAGCCTCGGGGCTCAACTCGACCTCGGGGTGCGTCGGGACCGAACTCATCGCCCCCAATCGTACAACCGATGGCCTCCTCGGAGCCCCCACAATCGCGCTCGACTCGACCGGCGCCGCGAGGTTCAGCACGGGCAAGGCGTCGAGCTGAGGGCGTTCCGTACCACTGTGGTACCACTGGCGACGGCAATTCACGGTATATTTCGGTTTCTGGCGGTCAGAGCTGTCCCTTCAGAAAGGGCCTTTGACCTGGGACACGACCAGGATCGCAGGCTCGCCGAAATCGGCACACCTCGGTCTCGAAAACCGTTGTGGCTTTCGGGTCACCGTGGGTTCGAATCCCACGCTCTCCGCCCCGCCGGTGCCCGTGCGTCGGACGCCGTTGCCGGCCCTGAGGTCGGCAACGGCGTCGTCTGGGCGTGCTGCGATCCAGCCCAGGGGCCTGATGGCTACCCTGAGCGCCTGGTGTGCCGGGAAGCCTGGTCGGCGAATTCGTTCGACGACCCCCAGGAGATCTCCGCATGTCGCCCCGTACCGACAGCCCCACGTGGCTGCGCAGCGACCGCTTCCTCGCTCGCTCCGTGGCGCAGCCTGTCACCCGCTTCCTCCACATCGAGGCCTCGGGCGGCGTGCTGCTGGCCGCATCGGCCGTCATCGCGCTGATCTGGGCCAACTCGCCGTGGTCGGGCGCCTACCGCGATCTCTGGGCCACGGAGGTGACCATCGACCTCGCTGGTCATGCCCTCACGCACGACCTGAGGCACTGGATCAACGACGGCCTCATGACGCTGTTCTTCTTCATCATCGGCCTGGAGATCAAGCAGGAGCTGACCAGCGGTCAGCTCACCTCCCCCCGTGACGCCGCCGTACCCGCCGCTGGCGCGCTGGGCGGGATGGTGGTGCCGGCCGCCCTCTACCTCGCCGTCAACCTCGGCGGCCCCGGGAGCGCGGGATGGGGCATCCCCATGGCCACCGACGTGGCCTTCGCTCTGGGCGTCCTGGCACTGCTCGGGAGCCGAGTGCCGGCCGAGCTGAAGGTGCTGCTGCTCGGCCTGGCCATCGTCGACGACATCGGCGCCATCATCGTCATCGCCGTCTTCTACTCCGAGGGCCTCGACGCACGGTGGGCGGGCGCCGCTCTGGCCGGCCTTCTCCTGGTGGGGCTGCTCCGCCACGTGGGCGTGCGCTACTTGCCCGTCTATCTCGTCATCGGGACCGCGGTGTGGCTCGCCACACTGGAATCCGGGATCCACGCCACCATCGCCGGCGTGGTCCTCGGGCTCATGGCGCCGGCACGCGCCCTGCTCCCCGAGGTCGATGCCGACCGCATCGCGGACGCCCTCTCGGCGGATGACCACGTCACGGCATCCGAGGTTCGGGGCATCTCGTTCCGGCTGCGCGAGTCGATTCCGGTGACCGAGCGCCTGCAGGACCTCCTGCACCCCTGGACGAGCTACGTGATCGTGCCCGTGTTCGCTCTGGCCAACGCCGGCGTCTCGATGTCTGGCGCGTCGCTCGTCGACGCCGTCAGCTCACCGGTGGCCCTCGGCGTGGTGGCGGGCCTCGTGCTCGGCAAGCTGATCGGGGTGGCGGGGGCCATCTTCCTGGTCGTGCGCCTGGGCATCGGCCGTCTCCCCGGGACCGTCACCGCCCGCCACATCGTGGGCATGGCAGGGATCGCCGGCATCGGGTTCACGGTGTCGATCTTCGTGGCCGGCCTGGCCTTCGATGGGCCAGGACCCACCGATCAGGCCAAGATCGGCGTCCTCATGGCGTCGCTCGTCGCCGCCGTCCTGGGCAGCGTCATCCTCGTGCGAGGCCCCCGGCAGGACGCGCCGCAGCACCGCGAGGTCTGAACGACGGCAGGTCGAGGCGATCGCCCGCGCCGCCCGTACGCTCCCAGGATGCGACAAGGGCCCCACATGATGCTCGGCGCCGACCCCGCTGGGGTCGAGGGCGCTCGGCTCTCGCGCTCCGTGCTGGCTCGGGTGTGGCGCTTCGCCCGTCCCTATCGACCGCTCATCGCCGGCTTCGTCGCCATCATCGTCGCCTCGGCGCTGATCAGCCTCGCCCCGCCGTTCCTGTTCCGCGAGATCCTCGACCAGGCCATCCCCAACGGCGACCGCCGGCTCCTGCACCTCATGGCCGCGCTGATCGTGGGCTCTGCCCTGGCCGATGCAGGCCTCGCGCTCGGCGAGCGCTACCTGTCCTCCCAGATCGGTGAGGGCGTGATCTACGACCTCCGGGTGTCGCTCTTCGACCGGGTGCAGCGGATGCCGATCTCGTTCTTCACCCGAGCCCAGACAGGGGCACTCACCAGCCGGCTGAACAACGACGTGATGGGCGCCCAGCGCGCCGTCACCGGCACGCTGGGATCGGGGGTGTCCAACGTCGTGACGCTCATCGCCAACGGCACGGCGATCGTGCTCCTGGAGTGGCGCTTCGCGGTGATCAGCCTCGTGATCCTGCCGCTGTTCATCGTCCCCGCGAAGCGAGTGGGCCGCCGGCTGCAGGAGCTCACACGCCAGCAGATGGACCTCAACGCGTCGATGAACACCACGATGACCGAGCGCTTCAACGTGTCGGGGGCGCTGCTCGTGAAGCTGTTCGGGCGACTCGACGCCGAAACGGCTGACTTCGCCGCCCGCGCCGATGGGGTGCGCGCCGTGGGCGTGCGCTCCGCGGTCTACGGGCGCACGTTCTTCGTGGCCCTCGGCCTGGTCGGCTCGTTGGCCGCTGCCGCCGTGTACTGGTTCGGGGGCCTGCTGGCGATCGACGGGACCTTGACGGCCGGCACCCTGGTGGCCCTCGCCACCTTCGTCACCCGCATCTACGGCCCGCTGACGCAGCTCACCAACGCCCGGGTCGACGTGATGACGGCCCTCGTGTCCTTCGAGCGCGTCTTCGAGGTTCTCGATGCCCCCAACGACATCGACGACCGGCCCGGCGCCGTCGACCTCGTCGCCCCACGCGGGCTGATCGAGCTCGACGACGTGCACTTCGGCTATCCCACCACGCCCATCGTCGCCAGCCTGGAGCCCGTCGCCGCGCCACAGGACCCAAGCGCCGACCGCCCCATCGCACTGCCGGTGCTCGACGGGGTGACGGCCACGATCGCGCCGGGCCAGATGGTGGCCGTGGTCGGCCCATCGGGTGCGGGCAAGACGACGCTGTCGATGCTCATCCCCCGCATCTACGACGTCACCAGTGGCGCCGTGCGCATCGATGGCGTGGACGTGCGCGACCTCACGCAGGCGAGCTTGCGGGCCGCCATCGGCGTGGTCAGCCAGGACTCGCACATGTTCCACGACACCGTCGGAAACAACCTGCGCTACGGCCGCCCCACCGCCACGCTCGCCGGGGTGATGGCGGCGGTGCGCGCCGCCCAGATCGAGGACCTCGTCGCATCGCTGCCCGACGGGCTCGACACCCTCGTCGGCGAGCGCGGCTACCGCCTCTCTGGCGGCGAGAAGCAGCGCCTGGCCATCGCCCGGATGCTGCTCAAGGACCCCGCCGTCGTCATCCTCGACGAAGCCACCAGCCACCTCGACTCGGAGAACGAGGCGCTCGTGCAGCGCGCCCTCGCCGGGGCGCTGGCCGGACGCACCAGCCTCGTGATCGCCCATCGGCTGTCCACCATCGCCGCGGCCGACAACATCCTCGTGCTCGACGCCGGCCGCATCGTGCAGTCCGGAACGCATGAGCAGCTGCTGGTCAGCGGCGGCCTCTACGCCGGCCTCTACCGCACGCTGCAACGAGCCGAGCGGGCGACCGCCGCAACCGCCGCACCATCACCGCTTCTGTGAACCGCCAGCACGGTCATGCGGTGCCGGGCGTGCACAGAACCAGATGGCGCGACGGGATCTGACGCACCGTCAGGTCCGGCGGTAGCGTCCGCGGCATGGACCTCCGGTTCAGCGCCGAGGACGAGTCGTTCCGCGACGAGGTCCGCACCTTCCTCGAGGACAGCCTGGCCCGCGACTTCGCCGTCACCCGCGGCCGCGGCGGACCCGGCGACGACGACTGCCTCTTCGAGGAGCGCCTCGCGTGGGAGCGACACCTCGGCGGTCACGGCTGGACCTGCGTGGCCTGGCCCAAGGAGCACGGCGGTCGAGGCCTGTCGCTGCACCAGCAGGTCGTCTACTTCGAGGAGTACGCCCGCGCTCGGGCGCCGGGGCGCACCGGCCACATCGGCGAGACGTTGCTCGGGCCCACGCTCATCGCCTTCGGCACCGACGAGCAGCAGACCCGGTTCCTGCCCGGGATCGTCGCCGGAACCGAGCTGTGGTGCCAGGGCTACAGCGAGCCCGGCGCCGGCTCGGACCTCGCCAACATCCAGACGCGGGCGTTGCTCGACGGCGACGAGTGGGTGATCGAGGGCCAGAAGGTGTGGACGAGCCAGGCCCATTGGGCCGACTGGTGCTTCGTGTTGGCTCGCACCAATCGAGACGCCGCCAAGCACAAGGGCATCTCGTGCCTGCTCGTACCCATGCGCCAGGACGGCATCGACATCCGCCCGATCCACCAGCTCACCGGTGACTCCGAGTTCAACGAGGTGTTCTTCTCCGGCGCCCGCACCGCGGCCGCCAACGTCGTAGGCGAGGTCGATGGCGGCTGGCGCGTCGCGATGGGAACGCTCGGGTTCGAGCGGGGCGCCTCGACGCTCGGCCAGAACCTCATGTTCCTCAACGAGTGGGATTCGATCCTCGAGGTGGCCCGTGCCAACGGGCGCGCCGACGACCCGGTCGTGCGGCAGCGCCTCGCCGACACCTGGCTGCGCCTGCGACTGATGCGCCTGAACGCGATGCGGATCATGTCGTCGACGCTCGACGCGCCGCCCGCCGCGATGGTGACCAAGCTGTTCTGGGCCACGTTGCACCGCGACCTCGGCGAGTTGGCGATAGACGTGCTCGGCCCCGAGGCCACGCTGCGCACCGGAGTGCTCCCCGACGGCTCGCCCGACTACTCCCGCCTTCAACGGCTGTTCCTGTTCAGCCGGAGTGACACGATCTACGCCGGAACCAACCAGATCCAGCGCAACATCATCGGGGAACGGGCCCTCGGCCTCCCCAAGGAGCCCACATGACCCCCGCCCTCACGCCGCCTCGCAGCTGTTCTCGGGCGATTTGGTGGGCACCACGCCCACAAGATCGCCCGAGAACGCCGAAGGACCCCCGATGACGAGCCTGACCCCCACCGCGCCGGCTCCCCCGCCGGGGCGGGATCTGCTGGCCGGCAAGGTCGTGCTGGTGACGGCTGCGGCGGGGACAGGAATCGGCAACGCGACCGCTCGACGCTGCATCGAGGAGGGCGCCACGGTCGTCCTGAGCGACGCGCACGAGCGGCGCCTCGGCGAGGCGGCCGACGAGTTGGCCGGGCTCGCGGGAGGTGAGCGGCCCACCACGGTCGTGTGCGACGTCACGGTCGAGGAGCAGGTGCAGGCCATGGTCGATGGCGCGGTCGCCGCGCACGGCCGCCTCGACATCCTCGTCAACAACGCTGGTCTCGGCGGCACCGCGGACATCGTGGACATGACCGACGAGCAGTGGCACAAGGTGATGGACATCACCCTCACGGGCACGATGCGCTGCACGCGCGCCGCGCTGCGGCAGATGTACGCGCAGGGCAGCGGTGTGATCGTCAACAACGCGTCGGTGCTCGGGTGGCGGGCGCAGGCCGGGCAGGCCCACTACGCGGCGGCGAAGGCCGGAGTGATGGCGCTCACCCGCTGCGCGGCAGTCGAAGCCGCGCCATATGGCGTGCGCATCAACGCAGTCGCCCCGTCGCTGGCCATGCACGCCTTCCTCGCCAAGGTCACCACCGACGAGCTGCTCGATGAGCTCACTCAGCGCGAGGCGTTCGGCCGCGCCGCGGAGCCGTGGGAGATCGCCACGGTGATCGCGTTCCTGGCCAGCGACTACTCCACCTACATGACCGGCGAAGTCGTGTCCGTGTCGTCACAGCGGGCCTGACCGATGGCCACGCTGTTCGAGACACTCGACGACCTACGAGTTGCAGCGGGCACCCACCTCGGCTGGACCGACTGGATCGACGTCACCCAGGAGCGAGTCAACCTGTTCGCGGACGCCACAGGCGACCACCAGTGGATCCACGTCGACGTGGAGCGAGCCAACGCGGAGAGCCCGTTCGGCGGACCGATCGCCCACGGCTACCTCACGCTCGCGCTGTCCAACCTGTTCCTCCCTGAGCTGCTCCAGGTGCCGGGCGCGTCGGCCGGCGTGAACTACGGCACGGGCAAGGTCCGCTTCCCCGCGCCGGTGCCTGTGGGCAGCCGCGTTCGCGGCGGCGCGGAGATCGCGGCTGTGGGCGAGATCCCCGGCGGCGTGCAGACCACGATCACCATCACCATCGAGGTTGAGGGCGGCACAAAGCCAGCCTGCGTGATCGAGTCGATCAGCCGGTGGCTCGCGTGAGCGCCAAGCCCAGACGCGTGACGGTGTACAACCGACCGTTCGCTGCCGCGCTCTACGACCTCGATGCCCGACTCACCTGTCGGCTCCTCTGGGGAACCTCAATCGCCGAACAGGCCCGCTTTGCAGCCTCGACGATGGATGCGGCGGGCAGCGGTCCTCTGCTGGAGGTGCCCGTTGGCACTGCGCTCGTGACGGCCAAGGCACGTGCGGCCAGCTCCGCTCGGGGCCTGCTCGTGGCAGTCGACCTGAGCACCGCCATGCTGCGCCGCGCCCGCCACCGTCTGGGCCGGGCGCTGTGTACGTGATTGCGGACGTTGCTCGTCTCCCGTTCCGCGACGGCTCGTTCGCAGCGAGCCACTCCGGCAACGGGTTCCACCTCTTTCCCGACCGTGGCGCCGCAGCGCGCGAGCTCGCACGCGCTCGGCGGAACGCTGCTGCGCTGGACCGGCACGCGCACCTGAGCCGCCATCGCTGGTTCCACAGAACGGGTCAGCTGGTCGGCCAGCCTCCGTAGGGGACGGTGATGATCTCGAGCATGTGGCCGTCGGGGTCGTGCCAGTAGACGCCGCGGCCGCCGTCGTGGTGGTTGATCTGGCCCGGCTCGTTGTTGAACGGGTCGGCCCAGTAGGGCAGCTCGCGCTCCTGGATGCGGCCGAAGATCTCGTCGAACTCCGCATCGCTGACGAGGAACGCGTAGTGCTCGATGCCGATGTCCCACTCGGGTCCGGTCGTCATGAAGTCGAGCGACACACCGTTGTCGACATCGACGATCACGAACGGGCCGAACTGCCGCGGCGCGGCCATCCCGAGCATCTCGGACAGGAAGCGGGCCGACGCGTCTGCATCCCGAGCGTGGACGATCGTGTGGTTGAGCTGCACAGCCATCACGCCAGGTTGGCATCGCCAACGTTGCAGAGCCATAGCGTTGGCATCGCTTCGGTGTTCCACAGCAGCGCGCATGTCACCTTCGACCTCGCCATCACCCCCGAGCGATCCATCGAGAACCTGACGCGCCTCTCAGCCGCGCCGCACGCGCTCGACGAACAGAACCGCTGAGCTCACGGGTTCTCTGCACCCACAGCACCGCGTTGCGGTGGGGAGCGTGCACAGAACGGGATCAGGTGGACAGCAGGACGGCTGAGCCGTGGCCGAAGAGGCCTTGGTTCACGGTGAGGCCGGCCTTGGCGCCCTCCACCTGGCGACCCTCGGCCTGGCCGCGCAGCTGCCAGGTGACCTCGCAGATCTGCGCGATGGCCTGTGCCGGCACCGCCTCACCGAAGCAGGCCAGACCGCCGCTGGGGTTGACCGGGATGCGGCCGCCGATGGTGGTGTCGCCATCGTTGAGGAGCTTCTCGGCCTCGCCCGGCTTGCAGAGCCCGATGTTCTCGTACCAGTCGAGCTCGAGCGCGGTCGAGAGGTCGTACACCTCGGCCAGGCTCAGCTCGTCGGGGCCGATGCCGCTCTCCTCGTAGGCGCCCGCCGCGATCGAGTCGCGGAAGGTGAGCTCCGGTGCGGCGAGCGCTGCGGCCGAGTCGGTCGAGAAGTTGGGCATCTCGATCACTGTGTTCGGGAACTGCGGCGTGACCGTGGAGACGGCCCGGATGCGCACCGGCGACGTCGCGCCGGCGTGCTTGCGGGCGTAGTCCATCGACGTGAGCACCACCGCCGCGGCACCGTCGGAGGTGGCGCAGATCTCGAGAAGGCGCAGCGGGTCGGCGACCATCGGCGAGGCGAGCACCTCATCGATGGTCACCTCCTTGCGGTAGCGCGCGCGGGGGTTGTGCAGACCGTGGCGCGCGTTCTTCACCTTGACGCGAGCGAAGTCCTCGTCGGTGGCGCCGTAGAGGTCGATGCGGCGGCGGGCATAGAGCGCGAAGTACGTCGGGTTGGTGGCGCCGAGCAGGCGGAACCGCAACCAGTCGGGGTCGTCCCAGCGCTCACCGGCCACCGGGGCGAGGAAGCCCTTGGGAGTGGTGTCGGCACCGACGACGAGGGCGACGTCGCACAGCCCGGCGAGGATCCGCGAGCGCGCGGCATCGAGCGCAGTGACGCCGGACGCGCAGGCCGCGTAGCACGACGCCACCCGGGCACCGTTCCAGCCGAGCGCCTGCGTGATCGTCGACGCAGCGACGAAGCCGGGGTAGCCGTTGCGAACGGTCTCGCCGCCGGCCACGAACTGCACGTCGGCCCAGTCGACCCCCGCGTCGTCAAGCGCCGCCAGGGCCGCGTCGACGCCGTACTCCTGGAACGGTCGACCCCACTTGCCCCACTCGTGCATGCCGACGCCGAGGACAGCGACGCTCTCGGGGGCGCTCATGACATCACCGGCTTCCAGCGGTAGATGAGGTGCTCCACGCCGTCGAGCTCGTAGAGCGGCTCGACCACCAGCTCGACCTCGGCGCCCACCCGGAGGTCGTCCACTCCGAAGCCCTTGGCGACCTGGCCGAGGATCACGATCTGCTCCTCGGCCAGCTCCACTGCGGCGAGCGCGAAGGGCTCGTGCACCTCGCTCGGCGCGATGTACGGGGG
This sequence comes from Acidimicrobiales bacterium, assembly GCA_046595835.1. Classification (GTDB taxonomy): domain Bacteria; phylum Actinomycetota; class Acidimicrobiia; order Acidimicrobiales; family VFJN01; genus VFJN01. The sequence goes on from JBKJSO010000040.1 coordinate 9,293, forward strand.
TGGTGGCTGGTAGTGGGCATCGGTGTAGCTCCACACCTTGCCGACCCGCGACAGCTCGACGTCGTCGAACTCCCGGCCGCGGCAGACGGGGTTCCGGCAGAAGCCGCTGGCCTTGGGGAAGAACACCGTGCCGCACGTCGTGCAGCGGGTGCCCAGCAGCCTCGGCTCCGCGTCGGTGGTGAACCAGCCCTCGACGGCCGGGACCGCAGTGGTGGACATGCGCACGCTCCTGTCGCTGACGACCTGTCCCTGACGACCCGTCAGATCAGCCGGCAGTCTCGCGCACTCGGGCCGCCTCGGGCGAAGCGGACCCGGGCGTCGATCGGCACCGTTTTGCCCCCGACCGTGGCCGTCTGGTGGGATAGGCGCGCTCTGAACGCTCCCGGTGCAAAGCCGGGGTTTGGGCGGGCCAAAGAACGGATCAGAACGAGCTGGTGGACGACTCCCTCACGAAGTCCGAACGCGAGGCCCTCAAGGCCATCTACCGCCTGACCCGAGACGGGTCAGAAGCGCACACCGGCGCGCTCGCCGACGTGCTCGGGCTCTCGCCGGGCACGGTCACCACCACCGTCAAGCGCCTCGCCGACCGCGGACTGGTCGATCACCGGCCGTATCAAGGCGTCACGTTCACGCCGGAGGGCCAGCAGACCGCGATCGCCGCCATCCGGCGCCACCGCATCGTCGAGCGCTTCCTCGCCGACATGTTGGGCTACGCCTGGAACCAGGCCGACAAGCTGGCCATCGGCTTCGAGCACGAACTGCCCGACGAGGTGCTCGAGCGCCTCTACGTGGCGCTCCACCGCCCGGAGACCTGCCCCCACGGCTTCCCGATCCCCACCGCGGAGGACGCCGAGCTCCCCGCCACGCCCGCCCTCTACGACCTTGCCCCCGGCGAGCTCGCCGAGGTGGCGCTGTCGGGCTCTACCGATCCCGAGCTCGTCACCTTCCTTGCCACCCTCGGCCTCGTGCCCGGCGCCGAGGTGATGGTGGTTGAGAAGCACCCGTTCGACGGTCCGCTCGTCGTCAAGGTCGACAGCCAGGACCGCACGCTCGGCGAGCGCGTCGCCCGCCAGATCTACGTCACCCGCCGCGGCCACGCGGCCGACCACCTGTCCCCAGAGAGCAGCGGGCGCAACGTCGCCCCCACGACCCAGAGGAACCATGCATGATCAGCATCCTGGCCGCTGAAGGCGGCTACCAGGAGTTCGTACTCAAGGGCGGTGAGTTCGCCATCCTGGCCCTGTCGGGCGCGTCGGCGCTCCTCGCCCTCGCTGTCGGACTCCTCCTCATGAAGGGTGTGCTGGCCGAAGACCAGGGCACCCCGAAGATGATCGAGATCGCCACCGCGATCCAAGAGGGCGCCGCCGCCTACCTCAAGCGCCAGTTCCGCACGATCGGCGTGGTGCTCGTGCCCCTGGCCGCGGTGGTGTTCATCACCTCCACCCAGGTGCTCAAGCCCAGCGGCGAGGTCGCCTTGTCCTTCGGACAGTCCGGCTTGTTCCGCACACTGGCCTTCGTGGCCGGCGGTCTGCTGTCGGGCCTCACCGGCTACATCGGCATGACGCTCGCCACCCGCGGCAACGTGCGCACGGCCGCGGCGGCCAAGCGCAACTCGCTGCCCGACGCCCTCAAGGTAGCGTTCCGCACGGGCGGCGTGGCTGGCATGTTCACCGTCGGCCTCGGCCTGCTGGGCGCCACGGTGATCATCGCCCTCTTCCAGAACACCAGCTCGGCGATCCTCGTCGGCTTCGGCTTCGGCGGCTCGCTGCTGGCGCTGTTCCTGCGAGTCGGCGGCGGCATCTTCACCAAGGCTGCTGACGTCGGCGCCGACCTCGTCGGCAAGGTGGAAGCCGGCATCCCCGAGGACGACCCGCGCAACCCCGCCACGATCGCCGACAACGTGGGCGACAACGTGGGCGACTGCGCCGGCATGGCATCTGACCTCTTCGAGAGCTACGAGGTCACGCTCGTCGCCTCGATCATCCTCGGCGTGCCGGCATTCCACTCGATCGGCGCCAACCCGGCCCTCGGCCTCGTGTTCCCGCTGGCCGCTCGTGCCATCGGCGTGATCGCGTCCATCGCGGGCGTCTACGCCGTGAAGGCTAAGCCGGGCGACACCGATGCGCTCAAGCCCATCAACCGTGGCTTCCTCACCGCCGGCATCATCACGGTCATCGGCGTCGGCGCCCTGGCCCTGGGCTACGTCGGCAACGACCACGCCAACGAGGGCTGGAAGGTCTTCGGCGCGGTGGTGATCGGCCTCGTGCTCGCACAGGTCGTGAGCCGCCTCACCGAGTTCTTCACTGCCACGCACCACTCGCCGGTCAAGGAGATCGCCGAGGCCACCCGAACCGGGCCTGCCACGACGATCCTGTCGGGCACGGCGGCCGGGCTCGAGAGCTCGGTGTACGCGATCATCGCCATCGCCATGGCCATCGGCGTGTCGCTGGCCCTCGGCGGCGGCAACCTGCAGTTCTCGCTGTACCTCGTAGCGCTCTGCGGCATGGGCATGCTCGCCACCACCGGCGTGATCGTGTCGGAGGACACCTTCGGACCGGTGTCGGACAACGCGGCGGGCATCGCCGAGATGTCCGGCGAGTTCCACGGCGAGCCGGAGCGGATCATGGTCAGCCTCGACGCGGTGGGCAACACCACCAAGGCCGTCACCAAGGGCTTCGCCATCGGTTCGGCCGTGATCGCTTCGGTGGCCATCTTCGCCAGCTTCATCGAGACCGCGGTCAACGAGGTGATCACGAAGGCGCACGGGTTCCCGAACGCCACCGAGATCATCACGACGGCGCAGGACTCGGGCCGAGGCGTGTTCGACCTGCTGCCGATCAACGTCGCTGACCCGAAGGTCTTCATCGGCCTCCTGATCGGCGGCTCGGTGCCGTTCCTGTTCTCCGCGCTGGCCATCAACGCGGTGAGCCGCACGGCCGGCGTGGTCGTGCAGGAGGTGCGCCGCCAGTTCGCCGACGGCCTCATCATGAAGGGCGAGAAGAAGCCCGACCATGGTCCGGTCATCGACATCTGCACGGCGGCGTCGCTCCGTGAGCTCGTCACCCCCGCTCTGCTCGCCGTGCTCACCCCGGTCATCATCGGGTTCGGCATCGGCTTCACGGCACTCGGTGCGTTCCTCGTCGGCGTGATCCTCGTGGGTCAGCTCATGGCCAACTACCTGAGCAACGCAGGTGGCGCGTGGGACAACGCCAAGAAGTACATCGAGGACGGCAACGAGGGCGGCAAGGGCTCCGACTCGCACAAGGCGGCGGTCATCGCCGACACCGTCGGTGACCCGTTCAAGGACACCGCCGGCCCGGCCCTCAACCCGCTCATCAAGGTCATGAACCTCGTGTCGCTGCTCATGCTGCCCGCGATGATCAAGATGTCGGACATCGATCCGCTCACCAAGATCGCCTCGCCCAAGGCGGGCGGGATCCTGATCGCCCTCGTGGCGCTGGTGATCCTGATCGGAGCGGTCGCGTTCAGCAAGCGCAAGAAGGAAGCCTTCGGCGGCATGGATGCCCCGTTGGCCGCCGCGGCCCACGTCGACTGACGTTCGCCACACCGAGCACTGCCCAGGGCCCCGGCTTCGGTCGGGGCCCCGGCGCGTCCGGGATCGGGCGGGTGGCAAGCGCCTAGCGTGGGCGGATGGACTTCCTGGGGGAACCGACCGTCAGCCACGGTGTGGTCGAGCGGCGCTTCGACGTCGAGGGCGCGAGTGAGGTGATCCCCGGCTTGCTCTGGACCCCCGAGGGTGCCGCGGGCGCTCGCCCCCTCGTGCTCGTCGGCCACGGTGGCGGCGGGAACAAGCGCACGCCCTACGTGCTGTCCCTGGCCCGACGGCTCGTGCGCCACTCGAGCTACGCGGTCGCCGCCATCGACGGCGTCGGCCACGGCGAGCGCGCCGGCACCGCCATGCCTCGCGACGACAGCCTCGAGCCAGAGGTGCGCGCATCGTTCGTCGCCGATGTGGCCGCGGCCGCCGGCGCCATGACCGCCGACTGGACGGTCACCCTCACGGAGCTGCGGGCGCTCGACGACGTGAGCAGCGGTCCGCTCGGCTACTGGGGCCTGTCGATGGGCACGATGTTCGGCGCACCGTTCGTGGCAGCCACCCCCGACGTGCGCTGCGCGGTGCTCGGCCTCATGGGCACGTTCGCCGACGACAACCCGTGGACCACAGCAGCCTCCGCCATCGAGTGCCCGGTGCTCTTCCTCGTGCAGACCGACGACGAGCTCGTCCCACCGGAGCGGGCGCTGTCGCTGTTCCGAGCCATCGGGTCGCACGACAAGCGCCTGCACGCGCATCCCGGCGCGCACTCGGCTGTGCCGCTCGAGGAGATCGACGCCTCCGAGGCCTTCCTCGCCCAGCACCTGAGCTGAGTCATGCGTGCTCCGGGCGTCGCTCCACTCCTGCCTTCGCCCGTGCCTCTCGGCGTCCGGCGAAGCCGGCTCGCCTTCGGCGGAATCAGTTGCGGGCCGCCACCTCAGCCCTCGGCAGCCCGGAGGAAGGCGGGCCATTCGCCACCGCCGTGGAGGAGCAGGTTGGCGCCAGTGACGTAGCTCGAGAGCGGGCTGGCGAGGAACACCACCGCGTCGGCGACGTCAGCGGGCGTTCCGAAGCGGCCGGCTGGCACGGTGGCGGCGACTCGTGCCAATCGCTCGGCGCCGCCGTAGTGATCGAGGCTGTCGTCGGTGGCCACCAGTCCCGCGGACACGCAGTTCACGCGCACCTTGGGCGCCCACTCCACGGCAAGCGTCTGAGTGAGGTTGACGAGCCCGGCCTTCGCGGCCCCGTAGGCGGCCGTGCCCGGCGAAGGACGCAACCCGCTCACGCTCGTGATGCTCACGATGGCGCCACCCGTCGCCTGTTCCTGCATGACGCGGTTGGACGCCTGCGCGACGTGCATGGGCGCCAACAGGTTCAGGCGGATGATCGCCTCGCTGAAGCGCGGCGACGCGTCGGCGGCATCGGCGGCGGGCGAGCCGCCGGCGTTGTTCACAGCGAGGTCGAGGCGACCGTGCTCCGCCACGATCGCATCGATGAGCGCGGCCACCTGATCAGGGTCACGAACATCGCACGCAAGGAACGCGTGGTCACCAGCTGACGGCTGGTTGCGGCCGCAGACGACGACGGTGGCACCGGCCTCGGCTAGGCGGTCGGCGATGCCTGCGCCGATGCCCTTGGTGCCGCCGGTCACGAGCGCGATCTGCCCGGCGAGGTCGACGGTGATGGACATGTGGCTCGCACCTCGTTCCTGAGGCAATAGGTTCCGATCCCGGACTCTCGAGGCATTAGGTCCCGTATCCGGGACCTAATGCCTCGAGAGCAGGAACGTGGAACCTATTGCCTCGGGCTGGTTGGAGACGGTTGGCGGGGTGACCTAGTTTCTGACGGTCCGTCAGAACCTACTGCGAGGCGTCGCCCATGGGCACGAGCCACATCATCCACGACGACGGAGTCGCCGAGGTCGTCATGGACAACCCCCCCGTCAACGCGCTGACGGTCGCGGGCTGGTTCGACCTCGCTGACCAGCTCACCGAGCTCGGCCGCAACGACGCGGTGCACGTGGTGGTGCTGCGCGCCGTGGGTCGCGGATTCAACGCCGGCGTCGACATCAAGGAGATGCAGGCCACCGAGGGGTTCGACGCGCTCATCGGCGCCAACAAGGGATGCTTCGCCGCCTTCGCCGCCGTCTACGACTGCCCCGTGCCGGTGGTGGCCGCGGTCAACGGGTTCTGCCTCGGTGGGGGCATCGGGCTGGTCGGCAACGCCGACGTGATCATCGCCGCCGACAACGCCACCTTTGGTCTGCCCGAGGTGGACCGCGGTGCGCTCGGTGCGGCAACCCATCTCAGCCGGCTCGTGCCGCAGCACAAGATGCGGGCGATGGTCTACACGTCGGCCACCGCCACGGCCCAGGAGCTCCACCACTTCGGCTCGGTGCTGCAGGTGGTGCCGCAGGCCGACCTGCGCGACACGGCGATGGCGGTGGCGGGTCAGATCGCCGCCAAGTCCCCCACCGTGATCCGTGCCGCCAAGGAGAGCCTCAACGGCATCGACCTCTGGGACGTGAAGCGGTCGTACCGCTTCGAGCAGGGCTTCACCTTCGAGCTCAACCTCTCGGGTGTGGCCGACGAGCACCGCGACGCGTTCGTCGCCAAGCGCGAGACCGACACCTCGCAGTGAGCCCGACCCCGAAGGACAAGCGCTGCACCGTGGACGACGCCGTCGCCTCGCTGCACTCCGGCATGACGATCGGCTTCGGCGGCTGGGGCTCGCGCCGCAAGCCGATGTCGGTCGTGCGGGCCATCCTCCGGTCCGACCTCACCGACCTCACGGTGGTGAGCTGGGGTGGCCCCGACGTGGGTCTGCTGTGCGCTTCCGAGAAGGTGAAGCGGGTGGTCTACGCGTTCGTGTCGCTCGACTCGATCCCCCTCGAGCCGCACTTCCGAGCCGCCCGCCAGAACGGCGCCATCGAGGATGAGCCGTACGACGAGGGCATGTTCCTGCTCGGTCTGCAGGCCGCGGCCTGGCGCGTGCCCTTCCTGCCCACTCGCGTCGGTCTCGGCTCGGATCTGCTGCGCGACAACCCGCGCCTGCGCACGATCACCTCGCCCTACGACGACAGCGAGGAGCTGGTGGCCGCGCCCGCGCTCACCATGGACGCCGCCTTCGTCCACATGAACCGGGCCGACGCCCGCGGCAACGGCCAGTACCTCGGCCCCGACCCGTACATGGACGACCTCTTCCTCGGCGCCGCCACCAAGCGCTTCCTATCGACCGAGCGGATCGTGGCCACGGAGGACCTCGCCAAGGAGGGTCCGCCGCAGTCGCTGCTCATCAGCCGGCTGTCGGTCGACGGCGTGATCGAGGCGGCGAACGGCGCCCACTTCACCTCGTGCGCTCCCGACTACGAGCGCGACGAAGCGTTCCAGAAGGCATACGCCGCGTCGGCCAAGTCGCCCGAGGCCTGGGCCGAGTTCCGCGAGACGTGGCTGCAGCTCAGCGAAAAGGACTACCAGGCCAAGCTCCGCACAGATGGAGGTGCGCGATGAGCGACCAGCTCGCCGGGCTCGTGGATCGGGCCGACGTGTGCGCGGTGGCGGTGGCCGAGTGCTTCCGCGGCGACGGGGAGATGCTCGCCAACCCCATCGGCACGATCCCGATGATCGGCGGGCGGCTCGCCCGCGCCACCTTCGAGCCCGACCTCGCGATGACCGACGGGGAGGCACGCCTGATCGCGAACGACGAGGCGTTCGCCTGGCCCGGCGGTGCGGTGGTGGAGCACTTCAACCCGTACCGGCAGATGTTCAACTGGGTGTGGAACGGTCGGCGCCACGTGATGATGGGCGCCACCCAGGTGGACCGCTACGGCAACCAGAACATCGCCGCCATCGGCGCGTACGCCCAGCCCAAGGTGCAGCTCCTCGGCTACCGCGGCGCTCCTGGCAAC
>JBKJSO010000135.1:0-2511 GCA_046595835.1 Acidimicrobiales bacterium
GTGAGCTCTCCACCTCGCACGCCATTGCGGGCAAGGTGGAGAGCTCACCGACCTCGAGGAAGCGCTCGCGCTGGGCGGGGGTGAAGAGCCCCAGCACGAGGCGGCGCACCTCCGAGCCGTTCAGCACCGCGATCCCTGGCATCCGACGCAGCACGCCCTCCACGCGCACCACCGGCGGAGACCCGACTGTGAGGTGGAGGTCGGAGCCCCCGACTCGAACCACCTCGTCGAGGAGATCGTCGAGGCGAACGCCCCGACTGGGACCGACGGCCCCGCGGGGCGACGCGACGGTCCCATGGCCCGCGACCGACGCGGTCGCGTCGTCAGTTCCGGGGCCATACATCTGGTCGATGAGTCGCACCAGCTCCTCGCGCACAGCGACCGCGGGAAGGATCGTCATGCCGAGGTCGGCTTCGAGGGAGCCGACCACCTGCTCGTCGCTGGGGTCCTCCATGGCCACGACCAGCCCCGTCGGACGCCGCTCGATCGCAACAGCGAGATAGCCGCGTGCAAGGTCGGCGGGCACCATGCCCCACACCTCGGGGGTGATCGATTGCTCCGCCAGCTCGACGTGGGGGATGCCCAGCTCGTTGGCCAACGCGGCCGTGAGGTCGTGCTCGCTGACGAGCTCCTCGACCTGCAGGATCGTGCTGAGCCCGATGCCTTCAGCGGACTCGCGTGCGAGGAGGCCCTCCAGCGCGTCGCGCGACAGGACGCGGCGGGCGACCAGGAACTCACCAAGGCGGCGTGACGACATGGGCATTTGGAGGGCTCCCGATCCGCCGATGACCGACGCGCTCAGCTCTTGACCGACGACAGGAACTTCAGCAGGAGACCGCGGTTGATGGGCTGCTCGTCGCCCTGCTCGGCTTCCGCCAGCTCCACCTCGGCCAGCGCGGCGTCGCGCTGCTCGACCGTGGTGGCCTCAGCGGCCGCCCGCACCGCCTGCGCGGCGCGTGGCGACAAGGTGGCGAGCTGGCGAGCCAGCTCCTCGTCATCCGGCGCCAGCTCGGCAGCCCGGCTGGCCAGGCCCGGAAAGGCGGTGGCTAGGTCGTCCATCTCTGGGGGGTCGCCGGCGTCGGCGATCTCAGCCGCGGGCTCCACCGGGTCGTACGACAGGGCCGGTCCCTGTCCGGGGAGCTCCAGCGGGACGAACACCTCGGGCTCCGTGCGCTCGATGGCCGGGGCCGCGCCCTTCGCTCGTCGGGCCCGCAGCGGGCGCGCCGTGGGCAGAGGTGCGTCGACTCCGGCATCTGGGGCGGGCGCGCCGTCCGCAGCGGGGGCGTCGCCTCCCGTGGGGTCATCCATCTCGGGGGTCGCATCTTCAGCGGGGGTCGCGGTCTTGGTGGGGGCACCCTTGTCATCGCGCCGCGCGGGGGCGATCGCTGCGGGCGACGACTCGGATCGACGGGGCGCCACGGACGCACCCCGTGGGGCAGCGGGGGCGGACTCTGCGATGTCGACGAGACCGAGCTCGACGAGGTCACGCACGGCGCGCGACACCGGGAGCTCAGCCAGGCTCAGATCATCGGACATGTCACGAACCGTCGCGCCACTGCCGACCGAGACGACCGTGAGCCAGTGGGCTCGGTCGATGGAGACCTTGGGGGCGACCAGGCTTCGACGCAGGGTGACCCAGGCGTCCATTGAGGGCACGACCGACTCGATCTCGCGCCATTCGACGAGGAGGGCCTCGGCCTGGGCGAGCAGGTCCTCGAGCTCACCGGGGACGGTTCCGGGAGCGGGGGCGACGTCCGAGTCGAACGTGAAGGATCCCTCGGCCACCCGCAGCAGCTCGAAGAGGGCGTCGACGGGCTCGGTGACGTGGGGGGCATGGGGGGCCGCGATGGCGCCGACGGCGCCTTCGTCCACCGACACCCATCCCTCGCCTCGGGGGCCAGAGATCTGCAAGCGTCCGGTCTTCTTCGTGGCCGCGAGGAGGCGCAGCACGTCGGGTAGGGCAAAGGTGTCGAGCGTCCCCTGCAGGGCCACGGTGACCTCCAGGTCGAGACGGGTCGTTGTACCTATCGGCACGTGCCCGGCTCGACTTCAGCGCGTTTGTGGGCGATGCAGCAGCGCGGCGACGGCCGCCGCGCTCATGGCCTCCAGCGGGGGCTCCTCGCTCGTCCACAGCCGAAAGGCGTGGGCCGCCTGGTGGATGAGCATCCCGAGGCCGTTCATGGTGCGCAAGCCCTGCGCCCGGGCCGAAGCCAGGAGTGGGGTGACCGCCGGGTGGTACACGAGGTCGACGACCACCTGGCCCTCGCCCAGGGTGGTGGGGTCGAACGGCAGCGGTTCCGGCGCGCCCGAGGTCTGCACGACCACGCCCATGCCAAGGGGCGTGGCATTGATGATCACGTCAGCGCTCGCGAGGTCAGCGGCGGTGCCCACCGAGCCGACGTCTCCAGCCAGAGCCGCCGCCTGCTCGGCCGGCCCGGCCCATCGGTCCCCCACCACCACCGATGCGGCCCCCGCCTGGGCCACCGAGCGGATGACGGCCCGGGCGGCGCC
>JBKJSO010000353.1:0-5944 GCA_046595835.1 Acidimicrobiales bacterium
GCCAGCTGCACGAGCAAGCCGGCCCGGTCGCGACGCGACTCCCCCATGCCCACGATCCCGCCGCAGCACAGCTTCACCCCGCTGGCCCGCACGTTGCGGAGCGTCTCGAGGCGGTCGCCGTAGGTGCGGGTGGTGATGATCGTGCCGTAGAACTCCGGCGACGTGTCCAGGTTGTGGTTGTAGTAGTCGAGTCCGGCGCCGGCCAGCGTGGCGGCTTGGCTGGCCGTGAGCATGCCCAGGGTCACGCACGTCTCCATGCCGAGGGCCGACACCCGCTCCACGGCCGAGGCCACCTTGGTCACCTGGCTGTCGGACGGCGAGCGCCAGGCGGCCCCGAGGCAGAAGCGGGTGGCGCCCGCATCCTTGGCGAGGCGGGCGCTGGCCACGATCTCGTCGGGGTCCATGAGCGGCTCGGCCTTCAGCCCGGTCGACCACTGGGCCGACTGGGGGCAGTAGGCGCAGTCCTCGGGGCAGGCCCCGGTCTTGATCGACAAGAGCATGGCCCCCTCGACCACGTTCGGCTCCCACCAGGTGCGATGCGTGGCGTGGGCCTCCGCCAGGAGGTCGGAGAACGGGGCAGCCAGGAGGGCCACGGCGTCCTCGACGGTCCAGTCGTAGCGCAGGTCGGACAAGGGAGCCTCCGGGATGGTGGGGTGAAGGTAGGTCACCGCGCGGGCCGCGCGGGATGGGGAACCAGGTGATCGCTCGACGCGACATCGTCGATGTCGGTGCTCACATCGAGAGCATCGACCTCGCGCAGCCAAGCGAGGCTGCGCCGGTGTACGTCGTTGGTGGGGTCATAGCGGTTGAGGACCACCAGCAGCGGCGTACCGGCGAGCGCACGCGCGGTGAGGCGCACCTGAGACACCACCCCGAGGGCCGGATCGGCCACCAGCACCACGAGGTCGGGGCGCAGGCGCTCGACGAGCGAGAGCGTGTCGCCGTCATGGGCGATCGGTGAGCACAGGCCTCCGGCCCCCTCGACGAACCCGACCGCGGTGTCGGCAGGCCACTCGAGCTCGGCCACCAGGTCGGCGATCGCAATCGGCGGACGCCCCAGTGCGTCGGCGGCCATCGGCGGGGCCAGCGGCACGGAGTACCAGCGATGCGGTGGGCACACGCGCTCGGCGCCTACGCCCGTGGCGTCGCCCAGGAGGGAGGCGTCGGTGGTGGCATCACCGGGCTCGAACGACTGCGCGGGCTTCCGGAGGGCCACCGAGACCCCGGCGGCCCGGAGCCGACGGGCGAGCTCCACCGTGACCCACGTCTTGCCGACGTCGGTGCCGGTACCGGTGACCACGACGAGTCGGTCAGGTCGCGCCATCGAGGCCTCTCAGGCCGACGACGAGCCGGTCGATGTCCGCGTCGGTGTGGGCGGCGGACAGCGCTACGCGCAGCCGCGAGGTTCCGGGCGCCACGGTGGGCGGGCGGATGGCAGGCACGAAGATGCCGTCCGCGAGCAGGGCGGCCGAGGCCGCCACGGCGGCCGACTCGTCGCCGATCACGATCGGCACGATCGGCGACGGGTTTCCCGGCGCCACCCGAGCCACATGGCCGCGGAGGCGATCGACGAGCGCGCTCCCCTCGGACGAGCGCACCACCCGCAGGGCAGCAAGGGCGGCCGCGGAGTCGGCGGGCGTGGGAGCCGTGGTGAAGATGAACGGCCGGGCCTCGTTGACCAGCAGCTCGACGATGGCTCTGGACGCGGCCACGAACCCGCCGAGGCTGCCGAGGGTCTTCGACAGCGTGCCGACCCACACGACCTCGCACGGCAGCGCCGCCGGCGTCGATGGTCGAAGGACACCGTGCGCGTCGTCGAGCACGAGGAGCGCGTCGTGGCGGGCGCACGCGGTCGCGATCTCGGCCACTGGCGCCTCGTCGCCGTCCATCGAGAAGACGGTGTCGGTGACGACGATCACCGGCCCGTCGGCGAGCTGCAGGAGCTCCTCGAGGTGCTCGACGTCGCGGTGGCGGTAGATGCGAACCTCGGCGCGACCCAACCGACAGCCGTCGATGATCGACGCGTGGTTCAGCTCGTCGGAGCACACCAGCGTGCCGTGGCGAGCGAGGGTGCTGAGCACGCCGAGGTTGGCCGCGAAGCCCGTGGGGAACAGGAGCGCGGCCTCGGTGCCCTTCCAGTCGGCCAGCTCCCCTTCCAGCGCGCGGTGGACTGGCCGAGCACCGGTGACGAGGCGGGACGCGCCCGATCCGGCACCCCAGCGCTCGAGCGCCGAGTGGGCGGCCGCCACGACCGCGGGGTGGGCGGTGAGCCCGAGGTAGTCGTTCGATGCAAAGGAGACGACCGGACCCTCGGCGGACGACAGCGTGCCGGACGGGCCGAGGGCGTCGAACTCGCGGATGACCCGCCAGCGCCCGGCTGCCTTGGTCGCCTCGTTGCGCTCATGCACCTGCGTGGCCCACCAGGAGGTCACGTCGGTGATCGTCCGGCCGGTCATGTGCAGACCTCGGTGATCGCCTCGCAGAGCACGTCGACGATGCGCTCGATCTCGTCCGAGGTGATCGTGAGCGGCGGCATCACCACCACCACGTCGCCGAGCGGGCGCAGCAGCACGCCGCGACGCACGGCGGCGGCGCAGACGCGGCGGCCCCACAGGAGGCCCTCGGTGGGGGGCAGCAGCTCGACCCCACACATCAGGCCTCGCTGACGCACCTCGGACTTGGCCGGCAGCCCCGGGAGCCGCTCGCTGAGGAGGGCGGAGAGCTGGGTGGACCGCTCCCGCACGTTGGCCAGCACGTCCCACTCCCCCACGAGCTGCAGGTGGCGCAGGGCCACGGCCGCCGCCAGCGCGTTCCCGCCGTAGGAGTGGCCGTGGTACAGGGTGTGCTCGCTGAGGTCGGGCCCGAGGAACGAGTCGTACACGTGACCCGCGGCCACCGTGACCGACATGGCGAGGTAGCCACCGGTGATGCCCTTGCCGAGGCACAGGAGGTCGGGTTCGATCCCGCACTGCTCGCTGGCGAACAGCGTACCGGTGCGCCCGAAGCCGGTGGCCACCTCATCGCAGATGAGGAGCACACCGTGGGCCCGACTGGCGTCGGCCAGCGCACGGAGATCGTCGGGGTCGGCCACCTCGATCCCGGCCGCCCCCTGCACGAGCGGCTCGATGACGACGGCGGCTAGCTCGGCCGCGTGGGCCTCGAGCAGCGAGATGGCCTCGTCCAGCCAGTCGCTGGCCTCGTAGCCGGCGCCGCGCAGCACGGGGAAGCGCAGCGGATCGAACACGTCGGTGCCGAACCCACCCGCACCGAGGGAGAGCGAACCGACTGTGTCGCCGTGGTAGGCGCCGCCGAGGGCGAGGTAGCGGGTGCGACCCGCCACCCCGAGGTTCACCCAGTGCTGGAAGGCGATCTTCACCGCCTGCTCCACAGCCGCCGCACCGTCGGACGCGAAGAGGAAGTGCGGGTCGGCCACGGGAACGACGCGCGCCAGCGCCTCCGCCAGCTCGATCACGACGCGGTTGCCGTTGCCGAGCATCGTCGAGTGCGCGACGAGATCGAGCTGGTCGCGCAGGGCGGCGTCGAGCTCGGGGACCCTGTGACCGAGCGTGGTCACCCAGAGCGAGGAGATGGCGTCGAGGTAGCGAACGCCATCGACGTCGATCAGCTCGCGACCCTCGGCCCGCTCCACGATGATCGGCGCGTTCTCCGCATAGCAGGACATCTGCGTGAAGCCGTGCCACACCACCGCGCGGTCGCGGTCCACCCAGTCAGACATCGCAGAGAGCGTTGCGCGTCGATGGGACGCAGCGCCAGCCGACAGGGCGGGCCGATGGGGGGGTCGACGCGCGGGTCGACCGGACAGTCAGGTTGTCAGGCGGGGCTATGGTCGACGCGCGCCTTGCTCGCGCCCAGGAGGGCCGCGATCTCCTCGCAGCCCACGGGCACCGAGAAGAAGTAGCCCTGGGCCAGCTGGCAACCGAGCTCGGCGAGGCACGCCCGCTGGCTGGCCCGCTCGACGCCCTCGGCGATCGGGGTGAGGTGCAGCGTCTGGGCCAGGCGGATGATCGCGTGGGGCAACGCCGACTGCTCGGGACCGGCATCGATGCCATCCACGAACACCTTGTCGATCTTGAGGATGTCGATGGGGAAACGCTGGAGGTAGGAGAGCGAGGAGTACCCGGTGCCGAAGTCGTCGACGGCGATCTTGATGCCCAGGACCCGGAGCTTTCGGAGGTTCTCGATGGCGGCTTCGGTGTCGACCATCAAGCCACCCTCGGTGATCTCCAGGATCAGACACGACGGGTCGACGCCGTGGGTCGCGAGGGCTGCCTCCACCTCGAGGGAGAGGCCATCCCCCACGACCTGCTGGGGGGCCAGGTTGATGCTCATGGTGAAGGCGGCGTCGGCAACGCCTGCCTCCTGCCAGCGCTGCAGGTCGGTGCACGCCTGGTTCAGGACGAAGTTGCCGAGGTCGGCCATGAGCCCGGCCTCCGCCACCAGCCCGATGAAGGCGCTGGGCAGGAGCAGCCCGCGCGTCGGATGACGCCAGCGCGCGAGCGCCTCCACCCCGATGACCCGCCCGCCGGCCAGCTCGACGATCGGTTGGTAGTGCAGCATGAGCTCGTCGCGCTCGATGGCACGCCGCAGCTCCCCCTCGAGCTGCAGCCGTTCCATCGCTGCGGCGTGCATGTCCTGCTCATACACCTCGAATCGTCCTCTGCCGCGGCGCTTAGCGGTGTACATCGCGAGGTCAGCGTTGCGAAGAAGCTGATCACAGCTGATGCCTGGCGTGGCGAAGGCGATCCCGGTGCTCACGCTCGCCGATACCTCCACACCATCGATCGTGAACGTGCGGTTGAACGCAGACTGCAGCCGCTCAGCGACGGCCAGGACGTCCTGCTCGCCCCCCGCATCCTCGAGCAGGATGGCGAACTCGTCGCCCCCAAGTCGGGCGGCGGTGTCGGCGGCGCGCAGACACTCCACCAGCCGCTCGGTGGCCGCGACGAGCAGCAGGTCGCCCGCGGAGTGCCCGAGGCTGTCGTTCACGTTCTTGAAGTTGTCGAGGTCGAGGAAGAGCACGGCGATGGTCCCGCCCCGGTTGGCGACCCGCGTGAGGGAGTGGTCGACGCGATCCCGGAAGAGGCTCTGGTTGGCGAGGTCGGTCAGGGAGTCGTGGAGGGCTTGGTGGGCGAGCTGCTCCTCGAGCCGCTTGCGCTCGGTGACGTCGCGGAAAGTCCACACGCGCCCGACGATCTCCCCGTCTACGAGCTGGGGCCGGGAGTGGCGATCGAAGATCCGCCCGTCGAGGAAGTGCAGGACGTCCTGGCTCTCTGCGTCGGGCTGGGCGTAGAGCTCCGCGACCTTGGCGACGAACACCTCCGGGTTGGCGAGCTGCTCGAGCACGAACGCGATCGCCGCTGCGTCGTCCTTCGTGAGGAGCAGCTCCTTGGGAAGTCGCCACAGCTCGGCGAACTTGCGGTTGACGCTCGTGATCGCGCCTTGTCGGTCCACGACCAGGATCCCGTCGTCGGTCGAGTCCAGCGTGGCGCTCAGCAACGAGAGGGCCGACCGCAGCTCGGCCTCCACCGCCTTGCGAGCACTGATGTCGAGGCCCGACACGACGAACCCACCGACGGTCGGGTCCTCGAGGAGGTTCACGATCGTCAGCTCGAACGGGACGGCGGAACCATCCGACACGGACCGCAACCCGACCTCGATCGTCGGGGCACCTCGCGCGCCCTGCGAGCCGATCGCCGCTGCACGCAGTCCTACGTCGAGTGCCGCACGATCCGATGGCTCCACGAGATCCGCCAGCGGGAACCCGATCACCGCCTCTGAGTCCTGGCCGAGCACTCTGGTCAGCGCTCCGGACGCGGCGCCGACCACTCCCTCCGCCGAGACGAGCATCAGCAGAGACGCGGCGTTGTGCACGAGTGAGCGGAACTTGGCGTCATCATCGTTGGCGACCTCGAAGGTCCGCCGC
>JBKJSO010000167.1:0-5955 GCA_046595835.1 Acidimicrobiales bacterium
GGCGTGGAGGTAGATGGCGGGGTTGGGCTTGCGCATCCCCACCTCGGAGCTGTCCACCACTACCTCGAAGAGCTCGTCGACGGGCACCATGGCCCGCCACGTTGCCGAGCCCTCGCGTACGTTGTTGGTGATGAGCCCGAGTCGGTAGCCCCGAGTCCGCAGCTCTCGGATGCAGTCGATGACCTGGTGGTGGATCGTCATGTCGCTGAGGAGACCTTGCAGTACGGCGAAGTCGATCTCGGCGCCGAGCGCGGTGATCTCCACCGCCCACTCGGCGATCCCGAGCTCCCCTCGCTCGACTCGGTGCCACGGGTGGTCGGTGTCCTGCTCGTAGGAGCCGATCATCAGCTCGAGGTTCCCGCCGCCGGCCGCGGTGAGCGCGCCCCAGGGGGACGAGGTGAGCACGCCGGCGAAGTCGAAGAGGACGGTGGTGATGGCCCCAGCTGGGGCAGGAGCAGCCGTCATCCGCGGTAGGCGTTGGTGATCGGCATGCGGCGATCCTTGCCGAACGCCTTGGGGGTGATGCGCGGCCCGGGCGGGTTCTGGCGCCGCTTGTACTCGGAGATGTCGACGAGGCGGGTGATGCGATCGACGAGCGCCGCGTCGAACCCGTCGTCGATCAGCTCGCGCCGGGTGAGATCGCCTTCCACGTAGGCCTCGAGGAGCGGGTCGAGCACCTCGTAGGGCGGAAGCGATTGGTCGTCGCGCTGGTCGGGCCGCAGCTCGGCCGACGGGGGCTTGGTGAGGACCGCTTCGGGGATGACCTCGCGCCCAGCCCGCTGGTTGCGGAGCCGGCACAGGTCGTACACCAGCAGCTTCGGCACGTCCTTGATGACCGCAAAACCTCCTGCCGTATCGCCGTAGAGGGTCGAGTAGCCCACGGCCAGCTCGCTCTTGTTGCCGGTAGTGAGCACGAGCCACCCGGGAAACTTGTTGGAGAGGGCCATGAGCAGCACGCCCCGGATGCGGGGCTGCAGGTTCTCCTCGGTGAGGTCCTCAGCCCGGCCCTCGAAGCTGGAGGCGAGCATGTCGACAAAGGCGCGATGGGCGGGCTCGATGGCGATCGTTCGCAGCTCGATGCCAGCCGCCTCGCAGAGCGCCTCGGCGTCGGTGCGGGAGCCCTCCGATGAGTAGCGGCTCGGCATCGACACGGCATGCACGTGCTCCGGGCCGAGCGCGTCGGCAGCGATCATGGCGACGAGCGACGAGTCGACCCCACCGGAGAGCCCGAAGACGACATCGGTGAAGCCGTTCTTGGTGACGTAGTCGTGGGTGGCCAGCACGAGGGCGTCGTACACCTCGGCGACGGAGTCGAGCAGCGGCGCGATCTTCGGAGGGCAGGTCGGCTCGGGGTGGACGGCGACCGGCCCGGAGATGGCCACCACCGGCAGGGCCGCCGCGGTGTCGCGTCCGCGGGGATCGAGCAGCCGGGTGCGGAACACCGGTCGAACATCGAGATCCACGATCTGCACGCACTCGCTGAGCTGCGGCGCCCGATCCAGTAGGTCGCCACTGTCGTCCACCACGAAGGACGCGCCATCGAAGATGAGCTCGTCCTGGCCACCCACCTGGTTGACGTAGACGATGTGGCAGTGCGTGTCCTCGGCGCGGGTGGCCACCATCCGCTCCCGCTCGGCGTGGCGGCCTTGGAAGTACGGCGAGCCGTTTGGGATCACCATGAGCTCGGCGCCGCCGGCCGACTGCGCGGCGATCGGGCCCTCGGGGCTCCACACGTCCTCGCAGATCGCGATCCCAACGGTCACGCCGGCCACCTCGAAGAGGGTCAGCGGGTTGGAGCCGGGGGCGAAGTAGCGCTGCTCGTCGAACACGGCGTAGTTGGGGAGGAGCCGCTTGCGGTAGACGCCCACCACCTGGCCCCCGGCGCACATGGCGGCCGCGTTGTACAGGTCGCGGTCGGCGTCGACGAAGCCCACGACGGCGGCGCAGCGACCGGTGCGACTGGCCACCTTGTCGAGTGCCTCGCGGTTCGCCTCCACGAAGCGCGGCTTCAGCACGAGGTCCTCCGGCGGGTAGCCCGTGATGGCAAGCTCCGGGAACACGGCGAGATCGCAACCCGCCGCCTCGGCCTCGTCGTAGGCCGCCAGGATGCGCGCTGCGTTGCCGTCGAGGTCGCCCACGACCGTGTTCAGCTGACAGAGCCCCACTCGGATGCGCGCCACGAGAACAGCGTACGCAACCGAGGTCGTTCCGCCGCTCTGCGCCAACCTCGATTCGGGCGTGTTGTTGGTCGGGCCGCGAGACTGCCCGCGTGATCTCGCCGGTTGCCGACATGGGGGAGCTCGTCGAACGATCGGCCGACCCCGGCCGCGTGCGAGCCGCGCTCGATCGCCTGGCGCGGACGCGTCCTGACCTGCCCGCACTGCTCGTCAGCGACCCTGCCCTCGCCGGCCGCCTCGTGGCGGTGCTCGCGGCCAGTCGGAGTCTGAGCTCGATGCTCGAGCGAGATCCGGCTGCTCTCGCCGTGCTCGCCGAGCCGAGCGCTCGAGCCGAGATCGACCTCGCCGACATCGTCTCGTGGAAGCGGCGTGAGCTGCTGCGGATCGCCGCGCTCGACCTCACCGGTGCGGCGTCGCTGACGTCCACCACGGCCGCCCTCAGCACGATGGCGCGTGAGGTGCTCCACGCGGCGCTGCAGCGCGCCGCTCCCGAGGGCCAGCTCGCCGTGATCGGCATGGGCAAGCTCGGGGGGAACGAGCTGAACTACGCCAGCGACGTCGACGTGCTGTTCGTCGGCGACGGCGATCCAGCCGTGCTCGAGCGGGCCGGCCGGGCCGTCGTCGACCTCGCGGCGCAGAGCTTCCGCATCGATGCCGACCTCCGGCCGGAAGGGCGCGACGGACCGCTCGTGCGCAGCCTTGCGAGCTACGAGGCGTACTGGGAGCGCTGGGCCCAACCGTGGGAGCGCCAGGCGCTCCTGCGGGCGAAGCCCGTGGCGGGCGCGGCCGACCTCGGCGCCAGGTGGGCGTCGGCCGCAGGCCGGGTCGTGTGGGAGCGGCCCTTCACCGCCGACGACCTGCGCCACGTGCGGGCGCTCAAGGTGCGCGCCGAGGAGGAGGTGCGACGTCGGGGCGTGGCTGACCGTGAGGTGAAGCGCGGCCCGGGAGGCATCCGCGACATCGAGTTCGCCGCGCAGCTCCTGCAGCTCGTCCACGGGCGCGTCGACGCCGAGCTGCGAAGCGCGAACACGATGGCTGCCCTCGATGCGCTCGCCCAGGGCGGATACGTCGATCCCGACGACGCCTCTCGCCTGGCCGACTCCTACGCGTTGCTGCGCCGCGTCGAGCACGTCCTGCAGCTCGAGGACGAGCGTCAGACCCACACCGTTCCGGAGGACCGCGACCAGCGGCGCCGCGTCGCCCGTGTGCTCGGCTACCAGGGCGCCCCCGAGGGCGGGCCGACGGAGCGCTTCGACCGCGACCTGGCCCGGCATCGAGCCCAGGTGCGCTCCGTGCACGAGCGCGTGTGGTTCCGCCCGCTGCTCGACGCGCTATCCGGCGCGGGTCCGCTCGGCGCGGAGGCGGCGGCCCAGCGGCTCGCCGCCTTCGGGTTCACCGACCTCGAGCGCACCCGCCAAGCCGTGGCCGAGCTCACGCGCGGGCTGACGCGTTCGTCGCGGATGATGCAGCAGCTCCTCCCGCTGCTCCTCGACTGGTTGTCCGCCTCCCCTGATCCGGATCTCGGTCTCCTGGGCCTGCGCCGGGTGGCCACGGGCGAACAGCGGTCGCGGTCGCTCGCCACAGCGTTCCGCGACTCGCCCGAGGTGGCTCGCCACCTGGCGCTGCTCCTCGGCACGAGTCGCCGCCTCGGCGACATCCTCGTGGCCAACCCGGATCTGATCGAGCGCCTCCCCGACCCGGCTCGCCTGCGGACGCGAGCGCGCGCTGACCTGGTGGACAGCGCCCGCACGGGCATCGCCTGGCGGGAGGACCCTGCGGACTCCCAGCAGGCCCTGCAGAGATGGCAGCAGCGGCACCTGCTCGGCGTGGCCGCGCGTGACGTGTTCGGCCACGCCGCGGTGGAGGTGGTGGGCGCCGACCTCACCGCCCTGGCGGCGGCGTGCCTCGAGGGCGCGCTCGGCGTGCTGGCTCCCAAGGTGCCCTTCGCCGTGGTGGCCTTTGGTCGGATGGGGGGCGCAGAGCTCGGCTTCGCGAGCGATCTGGATCTGGCCTTCGTCCACGAGGGCACGACCGCCCGCGAGGGAGCCGAGGCAGACCGAGTGGCGTCCGGGCTCATGCGCTTCCTCGGGGGCGACACGCCGGCCGAGCGCATCTGGGCCGTCGACGCCACCTTGCGTCCGGAAGGCCGCAACGGACCGCTGGCGCGCAGCATGGAGGGCTGGAGCGCGTACCTCGATCGGTGGGCCTCCACCTGGGAGCGGCAGGCCTACCTGCGCGTGCGCACCGTGGCCGGTGACGAGGAGCTCGGGGCCCGGCTGATCGGACGCGTCCATGGCGCGATCTGGACGCGACCCTTCACCGAGGAAGAGGCCCGCGAGGTGCGACGCATGAAGGTGCGCATCGAGCGGGAGCGCCTCGGTCGTGACGAGGATGCGGAGTTCCACCTCAAGCTCGGCCGCGGCTCGCTGTCCGACATCGAGTTCACGGTGCAGCTGCTCCAGCTCCGTCATCGGGTGCCAGGGGAGGCCACCATCGGCGCCCTCCACGCGCTGGTGGAGGCCGGCCACCTACCGAGCGACGAGGCCGACGTGCTCGAGGAGGCGTACCGCTTCTGCGAGCGCACGCGGAACCGCAGCTTCCTCGTGGTGGGTCCAGGCGACTCGCTGCCGCTCCGGCCCGAGCGCATCACCCCCCTGGCCCGATCGCTCGGCTTCACGGTGGCGAGCCTCCGGGAGGAGTATCGGCGGGTCACCAGACGGGCAAGACGGGTGGTGGAGCACCGGTTCTACGACCGGGTCTGACCGCGCCTGAACCGCTGCGCGAGGATGTCGAACCGATCTGGCCGAGCTCCTCGGCCGCCGAAGGGGGATCACGTGCCAGTCCATCCACAAGTGCAGCCGTTGCTCGACGCAGTGGCCCAGACGGGCGGCCCCGGCCTCCACGAGGTCCCGCCGGCCGAGGGGCGCCTCATGTTCAAGGTGCTCGCCTCGATGGAGGCGTGCGAGGACGTCGAACGAGTCGACGACCGGCTCATCCCCGGCCCCGACGGCGACATCCCAACTTGCGTGTACACACCCCAGGCGGCGGTGGGGGAGGCGCATGGAGTACTCGTGTGGTTCCACGGAGGCGGCTGGGTGATCGGCGACCTCGACACCGCCGACTCCACCTGCCGAGCGCTCGCCAACCGCGCCGGCTGCGTCGTCGTGTCGGTCGACTACCGGCTGGCGCCCGAGCACGCGGCTCCTGCGGCGCTCGAGGACTGCATGACCGCTCTGGCGTGGACTGTCGAGAACTTCGAGCTCCTCGGTGTCGACGCCAGCAAGGTGGCCGTGGGCGGCGACTCTGCCGGCGGCAACCTTGCGGCGCTCGTGTGCCAGCGAGTGCGCGACGAGTTCGGACCCGAGATCGACTTCCAGCTCCTCGTGTACCCAGTGACCGACCTCACCCTCAGCCACCCGTCGATGGACGAGAACGCCGAGGGGTACGTCCTCACCAAGGCCTCGATGGAGTGGTTTGTGGGCCACTACCTGGGTGACGCGGATCCCAAGGACGCCTCGGTGTCGCCGCTGCACGCCGACGACCTCACCGGCCTGCCGCCCGCGCTGGTCATCACGGCGGAGATGGACCCGTTGCGCGACGAGGGCGAGGCGTACGCGGCCCGGCTGCAGGAGGCCGGCGTGCCCACCGAGCTCGTCCGCTACGCCGGCCAGATCCATGGGTTCATGGGCATGGCCACGATGCTCGACGACGGCAAGGACGCTGTCGAGCGCGCTGGCGCGGCCCTCCGAGCTGCGCTCGCGTGAGGCGAGCCGTCCTC
>JBKJSO010000193.1:0-4071 GCA_046595835.1 Acidimicrobiales bacterium
AGAGGCACTTGTCGGGGCCGCTCGTCTGCAGCTCGCTCGCCTTGGCCACCTGCTCGTCGCTCAGCAGCGGCTCGCTCGGGCCGCCCTCCACCGTGCCCGCCAGACCGCCATAGAAGCGGGCGAGGGACCGGGCGTTGGTGACGCCGTTGGCGGCCGGGATCTCGGCGGCGCGGATCGCTGGGTTGTTGAACCCACCCTCGGCGTCGCTGAACACGAACGACGGCGCGCCGAGGGCCTTGCCGAGGAGGGTGTCGGGGCCCATGAACTGCGCGATCAGCTCGGCCATCGCCGGGTCCTGCGAGGAGCCGAGGCCGCCGTCGCCCCACTGGATCAGCGGAGCCACCCGGTGCTGCTGCTCCTCGGGCAGGCCGATCCAGAACTCGAGGTCGAGGGGCTCGGCGAACTCATCGTGGAAGAACGTGCCGAGGCTCTTGCCGCTGATGCGCCGCACCACCTCGCCCACCAGCCAGCCGTAGGTGGTGGCGTGGTAGCCGTGGGCCGTGCCCGGCTCCCACACCGGTGCCTGTGCCTCGAGGGCTCGGATCATCGGATCCCAGGCCAACGCCTCGTCAAGGGTGAGCTCCGTGTCGACGTAGGGCAAGCCGGCCTTGTGGCAGAGCAGCCACCGCACCGGGATGTCCTCCTTGCCGGCCGCCTTGAACTCTGGCCAGTAGGCGGACACGGGCGCGTCGACGTCGAGCTCGCCGCGCTGGGCGAGCAGGTTGGCGCACGCGGCGGTGGCGCCCTTGGTGCTGGAGAAGACGAGCTGCAGGCTGTCCTCGGTGTACGGCGAGCCCGTCCCTACGTCGGCCACGCCGCCCCACAGATCGACGACCTTGCGGCCTCCGACGTAGACGGAGGTCGCGGCACCGACCTCGCCGTGCTCGGCGAAGTTCCGCTCGAACGCCTCAGCTACGCCTTCGAAGCCAGGCTCGACCTTGCCACCGATCTCGGTCACCGACATCCCCCTCTAGATCTTGCGGACCTGAACGCACCAGGCTGGCACGCGGAGGCAAGTCATTGCACCTCGCGTGCAGGGAGTTGCCGGCGGACAACGGCCGCCAGCTCCTGTCCGATCAGCACGACGAAGAACAGGCCCACCGAGACCCCGGCCATCGTCGCGCCCGCCGCGGTGCCGTGGTGGTAGCTGAGCACCAGGCCGACGGCCACGGCCACCCACCCGAGCGCGACCGCTACCACCATGCAGAGCCACACCCGACGCACAAGCAGCGCCGCGGTGGCGGGTGGGCCGACGAGGAGACCGAACACGAGCAGCGTGCCCACGGCCTGGAACGACGAGACGATGGCCAGCGCGATCAGCCCGAGCAGGGCGAGGTGCGTGCGACCGGGGTGCAGACCGAGGCTCCCGGCCTTCGTCTCGTTGAACGACAGGGCCAGGAAGGCGCGGTACCCGAGCAGGCTGGCCACCACCACGACCACGGCCGCCACCGCTTGCAGGCGCACATCGGCCCAGGTGACGCCGAGCACGTCGCCGAAGAGCAGGCTCTGGACGTCGGTGGCGAAGGATCGGCTCTTCGAGATGATGATCACCCCGAGGGCGAGCATGCCCACGAACAGCAGGCCGACGCCCGTGTCCTCGGCCAGGCGAGCGCGCCGATTCACGAAGCTGATCCCGCCCACCATCAGGCCCGCCGTGAGCAGCGCGCCGATCGTGACGTTGAACCCCCACAGCACGGCGAGGGCCATGCCGGGGATCACACCGTGGGCCAGTGCGTCGCCCAGGAAGCTCAGGCCCCGCAGCACCACCCAGGTGCCCACCACCGACGACGCCACCACGGCGAGCATCGCCGCCAGCAGGGCGCGCTGCATGAACTCAGGGTCGAAGGGATCGAGGAACCAGCGCATCGTGGTGAGCCTCCCAGGTCAGCCGAGCGCGGCGGCGATGCGCTCGGCGTCGGTCCGCAGCATCTCGAGGTACGTGGCTCCGTCCGAACCCGGCTCCCCGAGCGACTCGCTGTAGAGCTCGACCACTGCAACGTCATGTCCTTCGGCGGCCAGCGCATCCGCCAGCCGGGCCGGTGACGACGTCTCGGCGAAGATCGCCGGCACCCCAGCCGCGGCGATCTCGTCGGCCAGGTGGCGCATGCCCGACGCGCTCGGCTCGGCGAGGGTGGTGCCACTCGGGATCACGGTTCCGAGGACTCGGAACCCGTAGCGGTCGGCGAAGTAGGCGAAGACCTCGTGGTTCGTCACGAGCGTTCGCCGATCAGGCGGCACGGCCTGGAGGATCTGCCCCACCTCCCGATCCAGCGCGTCGAGCTGGCCGAGGTAGGTGGCGACCCGCCCCCGGTAGGCGGGGGTGTCGAGGCCCGGCACCTCCTCGGCCAGCCTTTCGGCGAGGTGGGCGGCGGCTGCCCGCATGCGGACGGGATCGGTGAAGAAGTGCGGGTCCCGGCCGAGGACGTCGACGCCGTCCGCTGCGGTCACCACGGTGGCGCCGTCGTGCTTGGCCGCGCGCACGGTGTCGAGGAGCGCCGATTCGAACCCCAGCCCGTTGATCACCACCACGTCGGCGTCGCGCAGCTCGGCCGCTTGCCTGGCCGAAGGCGCGAAGTCGTGGGGGTTCGAGCCAGGGGGCATCACCACCTGGACGTCCGCGGCGCCTCCCACCAGGTTGCGAACCACATCGCCGAGGATGCTCGTCGTCACCACCACACGCGGGCCCGTCCCTCCGGTAACGGCACCACCGCCAGAGCCACACCCCGTCACGGTGAGCATCACGCCGATCGAGCCGGCGGCGACACCGAGGCGAACGAGAACGGTTCTCATAGCCATACGGTAGGAAACTTGGTTATCATTCGCAAATCCCTGCTGCGACCACCACCACCCTTCGACCGGCCGTCACCGCCACCGATCTCGAGCTGGCGCGCGGCGCCCGCACGGTGCTGGCGGCGGCCACATTCGCGGTGCCGGCGGGGGCGGTCACCGCGCTGATCGGCCCCAACGGCGCCGGCAAGTCCACCCTCCTGCACGCCATCGCCGGCCTCCTGGTCCCACGCTCCGGTCAGCTCGACGTGCCTGCGGGGGCGCGGCGCGGCGGCGTGGCGTATGTGCTGCAGGCCACCGAGGTCAACGAGCACCTTCCCCTCACCGTGCGCGAAGCCGTCACCATGGGTCGCTACGCCACCGCGGGCGCCCTCCGGCGGCTCCGCGCCCACGACCGAGCCGCTGTCGCCGCCGCCCTCGAAGCCCTCGCCATCACTGATCTGGCCAACCGCCCGCTCCACGAGCTGTCAGGTGGCCAGCGCCAGCGGGCCTTCGTGGCCCAGGGCCTCGCGCAGGGTGCCGAGGTGCTCCTGCTCGACGAGCCCATCACCGGGCTCGACCTCGTGTCCCGCCAGCACATCCTCGATGCCATCGCCGTCGAGCGGGCCGCCGGCCGCACCGTGATGGTGTCCACCCACGACCTCGGCGACGCGGCCGCCGCCGACCACCTGCTGCTGCTGGCAGGTCGTGTCGTGGCGAGCGGGCCTCCCGCTGAGGTGCTCACCGATGAGCATCTCAGCTCCGCCTACGGCGGCCATCTCCTGCGGTTCGGAGATCGCACGCTGATCCTCGACGACCACCCTCACCACTGATCGGCCCGCGCATGTCGACCGACCTCCATGCCACCGCCACGAGCCGACTGCGCGAGGACGGTCAGCGCTACACGCCGCGGCGGCGCGCCCTCATCGAACTGCTCGCCGAGGTCGACCAGCCCCTCACGATCCCGCAGCTCCTCGAACGACGTCGCGGCATGGCCCAGAGCTCTGTCTACCGGAACCTGGCCGTGCTCGAGCGGGCCGGCGTGGTGCGACGGATCGTCACCGCCGACGAGTTCGCTCGCTACGAGCTGGCCGAGGAGCTCACCGAGCACCACCATCACCTGATCTGCGCCAGCTGCGGCGACGTCACCGACTTCACCGTGCCCGAGCGCGTCGAGCACGACCTGGAAGCCGCCCTCGCCAAGGTGGCCAAGCGATCCGGCTTCGAGGTTCGTCACCACCGACTCGATCTCGTGGGCACCTGTCCGCGCTGCACATGACCCGGTCGCTCCGACCAGCCGCCGCG
>JBKJSO010000326.1:0-6936 GCA_046595835.1 Acidimicrobiales bacterium
CCTGCAGCCCCCCGGGCAGCGCGATGGAAGGCCCCTTCTCCGCCCGCTTCCCATCGAGTCCGTTCCGGGGAGACATCCCGGCGGGCACCAGCTCTCCGGGGGGCTGCAGGTGAGCGACGCCAGCGGCGAGGCGGCGAGAGGGTTCCGGCACGAGCCGGTGCTCCTCGAGCGCATCGTCGATCTCTTCACCCCGGTGCCACCCGGCTGGGTGGTCGACGCCACCGTCGGTGGCGCGGGGCACGCAGCGGCCATCCTCGAGCGCCACCCGCACCTCCGGGTGCTGGGGCTCGACCAGGACGCCGATGCGCTCGCAGCCGCCGCCGAGCGGCTCCGACCCTTCGGGGAACGGGCCATCGTGCATCGGGCTCGGTTCGACGCCTTGGAACACATCGTGCAGCAGCTAGCGACGACACCGGTGAGCGGCGTGCTCTTCGACTTGGGGGTCAGCTCCCCCCAGCTCGACCGAGCCGAGCGCGGCTTCAGCTACCGGCAGGAGGCGCCGCTCGACATGCGCATGGACCGCGACCAACCCCGCACGGCAGCGCACATCGTCAACGACACCGACGAGCGCGAGCTGGCCGCAATCCTGCAGGACTTCGGCGACGAGCGCTTCGCTCGTCGCATCGCGCGAGCGATCGTGGGGGCCCGCCCGGTGACCAGCACCACACAGCTCGCGGAGCTGGTGCGTGACGCCGTTCCGGCCCCCGCCCGTCGCACGGGCGGCCACCCCGCCAAGCGCACCTTCCAGGCGATCCGCATTGCCGTGAACGCCGAGCTCGACGTCCTCCCCACCGCGATCGACGGTGCCCTCGCAGTGCTGGCCCCCGGCGGTCGCTGCGCGGTGCTCTCATACCACTCGGGGGAGGACCGCATCGTGAAGGCCCGCCTGCGCCACGCCGTCACTGGCGGATGGACCGGGCCCTCGCACCTTCCTCCGCCCAGCGACGTGCGTCCCACGGTCCGGCTCCTCAAGGCCGGTTCGTGGACGCCGTCGCTGGCGGAGTCCACCGACAACCCGCGCTCGTCGAGCGCTCGCCTCCGGGCGGCCGAGAAGCTCGACGTCGCGCCCACCACGGAAGCCCCCTGATGTCCCTCCTCGAAGCACCCCAGCGCGCCTACCCCACGCGCGGCGGCGCGGCTCTGGCCCCCGCGCCCGCCCCCGATCGGCGCATCGCCCCACGGCCTGCGCCGCAGGTCGAGCCGCGCCACCTGCGGGTGGTGGCGCCGGCCGAGCGGGTTCGGCGCCGCCTCACCCCAGCGACCGGCGTGGTGCTCACCGCCCTGCTCTTCGCCACCCTGTTCGCGATCGCCATCGCGCAGACCGTGCTCGTGCAAGGCCAGATCCGGCTCGACAGCCTCGACGACCAGCTCAGCGTCGAGCAGGCGCAGTACCAGAAGCTGCGCACGTCGGTGGCGGAGATGGAATCGCCCGCTCGGGTCGTGGCGGCGGCGCAGGGTCTCGGCATGGTGGCGCCCGACGCGCTGGTGTACCTCCAGCCCGACGCTGCCAAGCACACCGCCGGCGTCGGCTCGGCCGCCGCCACGGCCGCATCGACGGCCGTCGGCACGGACTGGTCCGCCATGAAGCCGCTCTTGGAGGCGCCTGCGCAATGACTCCTGTCGGGCCGCCCCGCACCCCGCCCCGGACTCGCCGTCCTGTGGCACCACGCCCCGCCCGTCAGCGGGGCGTGGTCGCGCGACCCGAGCCGCGTCGTCACCCTCCGGCCGCGCGCGCGCGCCGTCAGCCTGCACCTGCGCGTCGGTCTCCGCTGGCGACCGGGCTCGCCGGTCGCCCGCGCATCCGACTCGGATGCACGCTGCTCGTCCTGCTCCTCGCGTTCGCCGCCGTGGCCGTGCGGCTCGTCGACCTCCAGGCAGTGGGCGGTCAGCGCTACACCGCCTTTGGTGCCTCCCAGCGCTTCCAGGACATCGCCCTGCCGGCGGAGCGGGGGTCGGTCTTCGATCGCAACGGCAACGACCTCGCGGTGAGCATCCCGCGGCGCACGGTGTGGGCCGACCCGCGGCTGATCGGCGACGCGGCGGCCACCGTGACCACGCTCACGCCGATCCTCGGCCTGGATGCGACGCAGGCCCTCGATCTCACGACGAAGCTCGCCGGTCAGGCACATTTCACCTACGTGGCGCGCCGGGTTCCGGACGACGTCGCCGCGGCCATCCGGCACAAGAAGCTGCCCGGGATCTTCTTCCTCGACGAGCCCAAGCGCATCGCGCCGGCTGGGGATCTCGCCCGCTCCGTGCTCGGCAAGGTGGGTGTCGACAACGAGGGGCTGTCCGGGCTCGAGCTCCAGTACGACCGCCTCCTCACCGGTGAGCCGGGCGAGCTGGTGATCGAGAAGGACCCCGACGGTCGCACCATCCCGGGCGGTCAGAAACAGCTGCAGCCCGCGGCGCGCGGTGATGACCTCGTCCTCTCGCTGGATCGATCGATGCAATACGAGACCGAGCGAGCCTTGGCCGCACAGATCACGGCCAAGGGGGCCAAGGGTGGCGTGGCCATCGTGTCGAAGCCCGGTACCGGCGAGATCCTCGCCTTGGCCAACCTGGCGAAGGATCCCGAGACCGGCGTGGTCGGCTCCGTCGGCAACAACATCGCGGCCACCGCTGTGTACGAGCCCGGCTCGGTGAACAAGGTCATCACGGTGGCCGCGGTCCTTGAGGAGGGCCTGGTCTCGCCATCGACCGAGCTCCTCGTACCTGACCGGCTGCAGGTCAGCGATCACGTGTTCTCGGACCACGATCCCCACCCCACGGAGAACTACTCGGTCACCCGGATCCTCACCGAGTCGTCCAACATCGGCACGATCAAGCTCGCCCAGATGCTGGGGAAGGACCGACTCGACTCGTACCTGCGTCGCTTCGGGCTCGGGACCAAGACCGCGCTGCAGTTCCCCAACGAGGCGTCGGGCATCCTGCTCCGGCCGGACAAGTACAGCGGCACGTCGATGGGCTCGATCCCGATCGGCCAGGGCATCGCGGTCACGGCGATGCAGATGCTCGAGGCCTACAACGTCCTCGCCAACGATGGGGTGTACGTCGCACCGAAGCTCGTGCTCGAGACCGTGGGTGCTGACGGCGCCAGCCACCCGACGGCCGCATCGAAGACCCGCAGGGTCGTGTCGGAGTCGACCGCAGCGCGCATGCGCGACATGCTGGCCAACGTCGTGGCAGAGGGAACCGGCACCCGTGGTGGGATCACCGGCTACACCGTGGCCGGCAAGACCGGCACGGCCCGCAAGCCGCTGGCCACCGGCGGCTACCAGGACGCCTCCGGGTACCACTACATCGCCACCTTTGCGGGGTTCGTCCCCGCGGAACGCCCGGAGCTGTCGATCATCGTCGTCATCGACGAGCCGGCGGGCGACATCTTTGGCGGCACGGTGGCGGCCCCGGTGTTCGCCGACCTCGCCCAGTACGGTCTGCGCCTGTTCCGGATCCCGCCGCCGCTCGTCAAGCGGGCCCCGGCGCCTGACACGGCCGCGGCGGATGTCACCGCGGCGAGCCCGACCACAGCGGCGACCCCGAAGCGCATTCGGGCCGCGGCGGCCACCTCCACGACCTCGACGACCCCACCCCACGCGTCGAGCAGCTCGACGACCTCGACCACCACGAGGCGGTGACCAGTGCGGCTCGACGCCCTGCTCGGCCGCCTCGATGATCAGCCGGTGTTGCTCTCGCCGGACGGGGCTGGCGACACGGAGGTGACCACCGTCGTCCACGACACCCGCGCGGTCGAGCCCGGGGCACTGTTCTGCTGCGTCCCCGGTGCCCGGTTCGACGGCCACGACCTCGCGGCGACGGCCGTCCAGCGCGGCGCGGCGGCGCTGCTCGTCGAGCACCCGGTCGACGCCGGCGTGCCGGAGCTGTGTGTTCCGTCGGCGCGAGATGCCCTCGGTCCGGTCGCAGCGGCCTTCTGGGACCATCCGTCGCGCGCCATGCAGGTGGTGGGCATCACCGGCACGAGCGGCAAGACCACCACGACGCACCTCCTCGGCGCGGTGATGGAGGCCTTCGGCTGGTCGACCGCGGTGATCGGCACCCTCTCCGGCCCTCGCACCACACCGGAGGCACCCGAGCTCCAGGCCCGCCTGGCCGCCGAGCGCGACGCCGGGCGCGCCGCCGTGGCCATGGAGGTGTCCTCACACGCATTGGCCCTCGGTCGGGTACGGGCGACCCGCTTCGCCGTGGCCGTCTTCACGAACCTGTCCCACGACCACCTCGACTTCCACCGTGACCTCGACGACTACTTCGAGGCCAAGGCCCAGCTGTTCACCCCCGCCTACGCGGATGCCGCGGTCGTCAACCTCGACGACCCCCGGGGCCGGGAGCTGGCTGATCGAGCGCTCGTTCCCACCGATGGGTACTCGCTCGACGACGTGAGCAACCTGGAGGTGGGCACGTCGCGCTGCCGCTTCACGTGGCGAGACGTGGTGATCGAGCTGCCGCTCGGAGGGCGCTTCAACGTGAGCAACGCCCTGGCCGCGGCCGTGGCCGCAGCTCGGCTCGGGATCGACGGGCCCAGCATCGCCCGTGGCCTCGCCGGCGCCCCGCCGGTGCCGGGCCGCTTCGAGCCCGTGGACGAGGGCCAGCCCTTCGCGGTGCTCGTCGACTTTTCGCACAAGCCTGGCGCGCTGGAAGGGGCGCTCGATGCCGCGCGTGAGGCGGCGCCGGGTGGCAGGGTGATCCTCGTGTTCGGCGCCGGTGGTGACCGGGACCCGTCCAAGCGGCCCGAGATGGGTGCGGTGGCTGGGCGGGGCGCTGATCGGGTACTGCTGACGTCCGACAACCCACGAGGAGAAGACCCCCTGTCCATCATCGATGCCGTGCTCGCAGGGATGCCGGCCAGCGCCGACTGCACCGTCGAGCCCGACCGCGCCACCGCCATCGCGCTCGCCATCGGCGAGGCCGGCCCGGGCGACGTGGTGCTCATCGCCGGCAAGGGCCACGAGGCCGTGCAGGTGGTGGGGGACCGCACCGTGCCCTTCGACGACCGTGAGGTGGCCCGCACCGCCCTGCGGGTCCGTCGGGAGGGGCACGGGTGGTAGCGCTGCTCCTTGCGGCCGGCCTGGCCGCCCTGTCGTCGATCTTCGGCACCAAGCTGCTCATCAACTGGCTGACCGCTCACCGCCTGGGTCAGCCGATCCACGACGACGTGCCCGAGGGTCACACGGTGAAGGCCGGCACGCCCACCATGGGCGGCCTCGCCATCGTCGGCTCGGCGGTGCTCGGCTACCTCGCCGCCCACGTCCGCAGCAACCTCGTGTTCACGCGCACCGGGGTCCTCGTGATGGCGTGCATCGTCGGTGCGGGCCTCGTCGGCCTGCTCGACGACTGGATCAAGGTCCGCAACGAGCGCAACCTCGGGCTCACCAAGTCAGCGAAGACGGCAGGCCTCCTCGTCGTGGCCGTGGCCTTCTCGGTGGCCACCGTGCTGTGGACCGACGTCGAGACCACGCTGTCGTTCACCCGCTGGAACAACCCCGGCTGGCAGCTCGGTCCGATCGGCTGGTGCGTGTGGGCGGTCGTGCTCATCTACGCGACGACCAACGGCGTGAACCTCACCGACGGCCTCGACGGCCTGGCCGCTGGCTCGTCGATCTTCGTGTTCTCGTGCCTCATGGTGATCGGGTTCTGGGCCTTCCGGCACTTCGGCACCTACCACATCAACCACGCCCTCGACATCGCCGTGGTGGCGGCCGCCATGGTGGGTGCCTGCGCCGGCTTCCTCTGGTGGAACGCCGCGCCCGCACGGATCTTCATGGGGGATACCGGCGCCCTCGCCATCGGGGCGGGGGTGGCCGCCCTCGTCCTCACGCTCAACGTGCAGCTGCTCCTGCCGATCCTCGGCGCGCTCTACGTCACCGAGTCGCTCTCGGTGATCCTCCAGGTCGGGAGCTTCCGCATCTTCAAGCGGCGCATCTTCCGGATGGCACCGATCCACCACCACTTCGAGCTCGGCGGCTGGCCCGAGACCACCGTGATCATCCGGTTCTGGCTCCTTGCGGGCATGGCCACCGCCCTCGCGCTCGGGCTCTTCTACGCCGACTTCATCGGCCGGGGCGGCCTCGATTGAGCGATCACCTCGTGCTCGGTCTCGGCGTGACCGGCCGGGCCGTGCTTCGGGCCCTGGTCGCGCACGGCGAGGGAGCGCTGGTGGCGGACGACCACCCGACCAGCGCCGCTCGGCAGCTCGTCGAGGAGCTCGGGGTGGAGCTCGTCGAAGCCCCCGACCCGACGGCGCTGGCCCGGATGGTTGCCCGCGTCGACGCCGTGGTGCCGAGCCCCGGCGTGCCCGACCACCACCCGGTCTTCGCGGCGGCCTCCGAGGCCAGGGTGCCGATCCTCTCGGAGTTCGACCTCGCAGCACGCTGGGACGACCGTCCGCACGTGGCCATCACCGGCACCAACGGCAAGACCACCGTCACCGAGCTCACCCGCGCCATGCTCGACGCGTCCGGTCTGCGCTCGGTCGCCGTCGGCAACACCGAGGTGCCGCTGATCGAAGCCATCGAGGACCCGACGGTCGACGTGTTCGTCGTCGAGGCGTCATCGTTCCGTCTCCTGCACTCGGGCCGCTACGCGCCCACGGTGGGCACCTGGCTCAACCTGGCGCCTGACCACCTCGACAACCATGCCACCCTCGAGGCCTACACCCACGCCAAGGCCCGGATCTGGGCCGATCAGCGCCCCGACCAGGTGGCCATCGGCAATGCCGACGATCCCGTCGTCGCAACCCGCCTCACCGGCGCCCCGGCGCGCCAGGTCACGTTCGGGCTCACGCCCAGCGCCGACCATCACCTCGACGGCGCTCGCCTCGTCCTGGCCGACGGCACCACGCTGGCAATGGTCGACGAGCTGTACCGGGCGTTCCCGCACGACCTCGCCAACGCGCTGGCCGCCGCCGCCAGCGCCATCCAC
>JBKJSO010000460.1:0-17525 GCA_046595835.1 Acidimicrobiales bacterium
GCTCGGTCCTCACTCGGTCCTCAGCCGGTCCTCAGATCATCGAATAGTGACGAAAAACGATGCGAGCCGATGAGGGGCATTATCCCTGGTCAGAGCAGGTATCTGACCCGAACGTGCAGGCCAGCGCACCCCCCCTATTCCTTCCTCTTCAAGAGCTGAAGCCAGGCAGACCGAAGTCCTCGACATGACCGCCGTGGTCCTCGACGAGCGACGGGTAGATGCCGCAATCTCAGATAGACATGACTCATGGCCGAGTTGTCGAGCGAGCGGAAGATCACCGTGCTCGTGGTCGATGACGATCCGGACATTCGCATCATGGAAACGCTCCTGCTCCAGTTCTCCGGACGCATCGAGGTGGTGGCCGAAGCAGTCGACGGCCTTGACGCACTGGCGACGTTCCGGCGAATGAACACACCGCCGATTCCCGACGTGGTCGTGCTCGACAACCGAATGCCCGGCATGACCGGCCTTGAGGTCGCAAGCCTCCTCCTCGACGAGGATCCTGCCCAGCGGATCATCCTCTTCAGCGCGTACCTCAATGACGCCATCATCACTGAAGCACGGGACCTAGGCATCACCCGCATCGTCTCGAAGAACAACGTCCAAGATCTGGCCGACATCGTCCTCCAGGTCCACAACTCGAACGCCTAGGTGTACTCGGCCATCAGGTTGGTGACAGTCGGCTGACGACTCGCAACGCCACACCAGAGGTGTGTGACTCGGCCGCAGCTGACTACGTGGCGTCCGCACGCCGTTCAGGGTCATCGGATACGTGTCGGGGACGGTGCGCTCCTTCTCGAGGAGGCTGCCGATCACCCGCTGCTCGATGGGATCGAGCTCGATGTCCATGGTCGCACCCTACGGCCGCGACCGGACCGCCTCGGTGCCTACGATGAACCGATGACCCCGCTGCTGGTGGCCCTCGCCTCCGTCGTCGCTGTGGCGGCCGCGATGCGCTCCACGTGGTCGCCATGTGGTCTCTCGATGCTCTCCACGATCACGCCGATCGGCGAGCGCGGGCGCAACAACCGCTACTACGCCACGGCCGGGTGGTTCGTCGTCGGGGCCGTCCTCGGCGGGGCCACCCTCGGTGCGGGTGCGGCCCTCCTCGCCGTCGGCGTCGAGGGACTGGGCCTGTCCGGTGACGAGCTGGCGGGTGCCGCGGCGGTGCTCGCGGCGGTCACGACCGCATCCGATCTCGCCCTGGGCGGCTTCCGTCTCCCGACGCACATCCGTCAGGTGAACGAGACCTGGCTCGATCAGTACCGCAGCTGGGTGTATGGCGGCGGGTTCGGGTGGCAGATCGGCGTGGGGCTCGCCACCTACGTCACCACCTCGGCCGTCTACCTGATGGTGGCCCTCGCCGCCCTCACCGCGTCGCCGCTGGCCGCCTTCACCATCGTGACCGGGTTCGGCCTCGTGCGGGGCCTCGCCGTGCTCCTCGGCCGCGGCCTCACCACCCCGGCGCGCATGATGGCCCTGCACCGACGACTCGACGAGCTCCTCCCCAGTGCCCAGCGAGCCATCGTCCTCGTGCAGTGCGCCGTGGTGGCGGTGGCCACCGCCGCGGCCTGGGGCGCCGTCCCCTCGGTGGTCGTGGGACTGGTTGCCGCTGGTGCGGCCGTCGCCCGTCGGCCTCGACCGGCCGCCCGGGTGGTCCGACCCGCTTGATCGGTCGCGTCTGATCGGTCTCGCCTGACGGCTGTCGTCTGACGGCCCAGCGCGTCAGGGCCAGCTGTCCCCGCCGGGCGCGTCGCCGCGGCCCTCGCTGACGGCGTCGTCGAGGTCCTCCTCGTCGACCTCGAGGTACCACATGTCGGCGCAGTCGACGCAGCGAAAGGCCACGACGTCGCCGGCCTCCCAGCCCAGCTCGGGCGGCTCGAAGGGCAGACGGTGGCAGGTGCCGCCGCAGTCGACGCAGGTGATGGTGTCGGCCACTGCCATCCTGTCAGTGTGACGGACGCGTCGTGTCAGCGCGCACCTGGCGCCCGAGAAGGGCGCTCAGGGCTTCGTGGCCGTCGCCACCAAGATGGCGGCGAGGGGTGGCCGATGCCTCGCGATGAGCCGATCGAGCCAACGCGCACTTCGTGGCACTCCGTGGAACGGCGCACCGGTGATCTCCACGTCGACCAAGCCGTGGGACTGCAGGAAGTCCCGGAAGGCTCGGTGAGTGAAGAGGCGCAGGTGACCCGCCACCTGCGTGCCAGGCCGGCCGAAGACACGCCGTCGGCTGACCTCGGAGAACACGGGTTGTACGCCGACGGCCAAGAGAAGCCGGTTGAACCAGGCCGACAGGTTGGGCGTGGAGATCAGCAACGTGCCCCCGCCGACCAGGACCCGCAGGATCTCCTCGATCACCCCGTCGGTGTCCACGAGGTGCTCGATGACCTCGCTGAACACCACCACGTCGAAGCTCCCCTCGCGAAAGGGCAAGGTGTGCTCGTCGATGGCGGCGGTGACCGGCTCGGCGCCCTGTCGCCTCGCATCGCACAGGGCTGTGGGGCTGATGTCGAGGCCCACCACCACGGGGTGGTCGAGCACGTCGCGAAGCCCCGCGACCTGGCGCCCCTCGCCACACCCGAGATCGAGGACTCGGGTGGCTCGTACACCCGCAGCGCGGAGCAGGTCGAGCTGCACCATCGTGCGCTCGGGCTCGATGTTGTGAATGAGGTCGATGACCTCGTAGAACTCGCGCTGCGTGTGAGCGGCGGCCGGTGGCTCAGTCGTCACGGTCTCAGGCATCGACGGTGTCCTCCAGGGAGAGCGCATCGACGGTGTCCTCCAGGGAGAGCACAGACACGATCAGACCACGGCGGCCGGTGACGGAGCGGGCGGCGACGCTCTCGTAGATCGTCTGCGCCTCGTGGAGCAGGGCCGCGTGCTCTGGTCGCAGCACCTCGGCGCGCACCCGGCGCTTGTGGGCGCGCAGCCGATCGGTGGGCAGCGGAAGCCGCGTCTGGTCATCGCCCCAGTGCTCCCGGTGGTGGGCGGTGATCGCCGCGAACACCTCTTCGACGTGCTCTGGCGTGTGGCCGAATGGTCGCAGTCCAAGCGAGAACTGCTCGTTGAGGGCGACGATCACCGCGTCGAAGTCCTCGGTGATCTCGTCAAACGTGGCGACCACGACTCGGTCGAGGTACGGGATCAGCTGCTCGTAGTGGTGGATGTACTCGAGCAGCAGCGTTCGGATCTCGATGTGCGGGGCCGCCACCATGGTGGAGGTGATGGCATCCAGCGGCTGACGGATCGCCAGGAGCGTCGGGGTGCGCCGGCGCACCGCGAGCTTGACCTGAGAGGGGGTGTGCACCCGGCTCGTGACCACCGCACCAGGTTCGGCGTGGAGGACAGCGAAGTGGGCGAACGTGTTCCCCGACCGTGGGTAGCCCTCGACGACCAGCTCGGTCTCGTTGGTGATGCGTCGGCTGGTTCCGAGGGGCGTGGCGCGCAGCAGGATCGGCAGGAAGACAGGATGGTCGCCGAGCGCCTGCCGCGTGCGGCGAAGGAGGGACTGGACCGCAGCGCGTGGGCCGTGTGCCCCGACCGCCACCGGGGGATCCGGGTCGAGGGGGACGTGGGGGCGACGCTCCATGAGCACGACGCAGTTCCAGGTCAGCAGCTCCCTGAGCCCCGGCGTGCGGACCACCCATCGCTGAGATGGGTAGTACCTGGGGTACACGTCGCGGACCTCCAGCGCGGGATGAGCCTGGGCCATCTTGAGCACCTGGCTGACGAAGGTCGGCCACAGCCCGTCGAAGGGCACGTTCTTGCGCACCTCGCCGAAGCACCGGGTCCAGAGCCGATGTCCGAGGTTCGGGCCGAGGTAGTGGAACGGCACGATCTCGTGACCGCCCCAGGGCGAGTACCAGTTCGTCCAGCTCACCCAGGCCCAACCGCCCGGCGCGAGGACGCGAGCGATCTCGTGGAGGATCGGCGCGGGATCGGGGGTGTGCTCGAGCATGTTCGAGCACACGACCCCGTCGAAGCTGCCGTCGGGGAAGGGCAGGGTCCGCCCGTCGGCACAGGCACGCCCGTCATGGTTCTGGCTGCCGAGCAGGGACTCCTCAGAGAGATCGACCGACACAGCGTTCGCGCCGGCGCGTCGCAACGCGTCGGTCATCTCTCCCGAGCCCGAGCCGAGATCTAGGACGCGGCGGCCCTCCAGGCGGTAGGGGAGGGCGGCCACGGACTCGTCGGCCAGTCGTAGGTAGAAGGCCGTCGAGTTGGTCTTCTCCGAGAGGAACAGGCGGAACAGGTTGATCTTGGTCGAGAGCGACCGTCGCAAGGACCGTCGACTGGCCTGTGCCGACGGGACGAGCGCCGGCAGCTCGCGGGCCAACGGCCGCGGCTCCCGTCGCGCCCGTTCGAGCACCTGCTCGAAGTCGTCCACCGTCCGCTCCCAGCTGAAGGCCATGGCGCGCTCTACAGCGCCCTTGGCCAGCACTCGGCGTCGTTCGTGGTCCCTGGCCAGCTCGATCCACTCGTCGACCAGCTGGGTCTCGGTTCGCACGAGCACCCCGGAGGTCTCGTGGTCCACGGCATCTCTGGTCCCGGGTGCCCAGAAGCCCAGCGTCGGTGTTCCGGCTGCGGCCGCCTCCATCACGACGAGGCCCCAGCCTTCGAGGCGCGAGGGTTGCACCAGCAGCCAGGCCGACTCCATCAGAGCTCGTTTCTCGTCCTCCGTAACCCGACCGAGAAGGGTTGCCCCTTCCGGCAGAGCCGCCTTGAGGGCCGCCCGCTCGGGGCCGTCGCCGGCGATGAGGAGCCGCCCGCCGACCTCCGGCTGGACGCGAGCCCACGCCCGCAGCAGAAGGTCGAAGCGCTTGTGAGGCACGAGGCGCCCGACGGCGAGGAAGGTCGGTTCGGTCGCTCTCGGTGTCGTGCGGTACCCGACCGTCGCCAGCTCCACCCCGTTGTGCACGAGGCTGACGTTGTCGGCGGGGATGCCCAGGGTGGCCAGCGCCTTGGCTGTGGAGTCCGACACGGCGACCACGTGGCGGCGGCGATAGAGGAGCGGCATCAGGCGCGTCTCGATGGTCGATCCCACTAGGGCCACGGGTGACGAGAACCACTCGCGCCACATGCCGAAGTGGATGTGGTTCACGAGCAGGACCACTGGTGTCCGGGTCCATGCCGGCGTGAAGAAGGGGACCCCGTTGCAGACGTCGACAACGACGTCTCGCGGGCCGAGCTTGGCCGCGGTCAACGGGTTCGTCACGTACTGGCGCAAGCGCCCAGACGACTCCACGATGCGGTACGGACGGTTCTGGACGATGGGTCCGGCCGTGAGCAGCGTGACGTCGTGGCCGCGTTCGTGGAGCCCGGTGGCGAGGCGGTCGATCAAAACCTCGGACCCGCCCGCGAGCGGATGGTCAAGACCGCGCCAAGATAGGAAGAGTACGCGCAATGGTGTGGTGTAGTTCTGCGTGAGGTGCGTGTATCAGCGGGTACGTTCCCCTGTAAAGCCATGTAGGGGCCGCGGTCAGGAGAGTACATCAATGCGTGCTCGCTGCTCAGAATTCGTCGAATGGTCGGCGGGAGCACTGGTCGGTTTGCTCGCGCTCGGGCAGTCTCTGCGGCGGGGGAGCATCCTCAACCTCGACTTCGTGCTCCTGCCCCATGCACCGGTGCCGGAGGGGGTGTGGGGCCTCGGCCCGGACCTGCCGCGCCGCACGCCGTTGCTGTTGCCTCTCGCATGGCTCGACCCAGTGATCGGCTCGGTGACGGCGGGGAAGCTGCTAGTCGTCGTCTGCCTCGCCGCGGCCTTCGTGGGGGCGAGTCGACTGGCTGGATCGAACGGCGCCTGGCGGTGGTCGGCGGGGCTCCTGTATGCGGCGGGACCGTTCGCGTTGACGCGCCTGGCCGTTGGCCACCTCTTCGTGCTGGCGGCGATGGCGGTCCTGCCGTTCGTGCTCCGGGACCTCCTCGATCCGGCACGGGACCCGCGTCGCCTGTATCGAGGAGCCTTGGCCTTGGGCCTCACTGGAGCGATGGGTGGCCTGCTCGCAGGTGTCGTCGTCGTCACAGGCCTTGTCGGTCGCCCACTCCCGACGCGTCGGAAGGTGTGGCTTGTCGGGGTCGTGGCGGCTGCGCAGGCGCCCTGGCTCGTACCTGGCCTCGTGGTGCAGTCGCTCGGCCTCGACCTGGCAACGTCGCGGGGGTTCTCAACGGACCTCGGCGGCCCCGGTGGCGCGCTCGGTCTGCTGGCCGGCCACGGCTTCTGGCAGGCCGACTACCAGGTCGGTCGAAGCGGGGGCCTCTTGGTACCGGTCCTCGGAGCGACTCTGCTCGTCCTGGCCGTGCGCGGCCATCGCCACCTCGACGCAGACCTGCGCCGCCTCGGTCCGCTGGCCGCGGTGGCGATGACGCTGGTCGTGGGTAGCGGATGGGAGCCCATGGAGGGGATCTACCAGGCATTTACGGCGATCCCGGGCGTGGCCGTGCTGCGGGAGGGCCAGCGGCTGCTGCTGCTGTACGTCCTGTGGGCGGCGGTGGCGGCGGCCAATGGGGCCCGGCCCTCTCCGTCGCCGTCGCGACTTCGAGATGAGGTCGGGCGTGCTCTGCCGATCGTGGTGGCGGCTGCGCTGGTCGCCCCGGTGCTCTGGGGCGCCGGCGGTCAGCTGCGCAGTGTGACGCTTCCGGATGGATGGGAACGGGTCCGTACGGCCGTTCGCAGCGAGCCGGGCACGGTGCTCGCCCTTCCGTGGTTCCAGTACGTGGAGCTCGACGTGGCAGGCGGACGCAACGTGCTCAACCCGCTGCCGTTGTGGCTCGGTGGCGATGTGCTCCGATCATCCGATCCGCGGCTTCCGGGTCAGGTTGCGCAGGAGCGTGACGATCCTCGTGAGGCGATCGGCACGACTCTGGTGGCAAGGAACCTCAGGGGGGAGCCGATCGCCGATGACCTGGCGCGCCTCGGCGTGCGGTGGGTGGCCGTCCTGCTGGACGGTGATCTAGTGCGGGGCCAGCCAGTGGGGATGCTGCACCGCGCAGGTCTACGCGCCGATCCCGGGCTCCGCCGTCGTGTTGGTGCACGAGCTATCGAGTTGTATGAGGTCCTGGCTTGGCGCGGTGCGGTCACGACGAACGACGGAACGCCCGTGCGCCTGGATCCGATCGCCGGTCCCGTGGCCCTCCTCGATCGCAGCGACGCGGCGGTGTGGGCACGACCTGGGCTGCGGGGTTGGATGCGAGGGTGGCAACAAGCCTCAGTCACGACCTCGGGGATGGTCGCACTCCCCGCCGGGGACGGGCCGCTTTGGTACTGGCCTAGCCTTATCGTCCTTTTAAGCTATTTGCTCTCGTCATTCTTGTTTCTTATATCCCTTTTATGCCGGGCTCCTCGTTTGACTTGACCTGATGTCGTGTTAGGTTTTCGACGAATCCCGGAGGGGGAATCGTGCGAACTCGCTTGAGTCAGAAGGTCCGCAGGTCGGCAGGGGTGGTAGCCATCTTGCTCGGCGGACACGCGGTGGTCATCGGCACGCCCGCGTCCGCACTCACGTCCGCGCTCACCGCCGAGCAGTGCGCGAGCCTCGTCGCGGAGGGCCAGCAGGCGAGAGACGACTTGGCCACGCTCATCGCAGGATCCACCAGCGGTGGGGGTGCCACCACCACGACCACCCCGGAGATCGCTAGCTACGTGGCCGCGCTGGTCGCGTCGGCGGCCATCAACCAGTTCGGCTTTGTGAGCGCGGACGGTGGAGCCCCCCTCGATCTGTGCGTGCCGGCCGGCACCACCAAGATCACCCTCTTCTCGGATCCCATCGTCCTCTGGGAGGGCCTGGCCACCACCGCCGCGTATCCGGTCACCGTGCAGATCCCCTCGGGGCTCGAGTGCGGGACGCACCGGATCCAGGCCACTGGTGCGGCGGTGGACCAAAGCGTCGAGTTCACGCTCTCTCAAGGGTGCACCCAGGTCCGGGGCGTCACGATCGCGCGGGGCCTGCCCCGCACCGGCGCTGCCATCGGCGGCACCGTGGCCGTCGGCGTGGGCCTGATCGCCCTCGGGTTGGCTGCCGTCAGAGCCCGGCGCAGCCGGTGGTCGGCGAACCGACCCGCCTGAGCCCCGCGGGCCCCGCTGTTCGAGTCCCTCGAGTCGCTTATGTCGCCCTCTCCCATGCGGTCTAGTCATCTGCTGCGAGGCTCGATGGCCACGGTGCTCGCCGTGGCCATCAACGGTCTCGGCGGCTTCTCGTTCTGGTTGCTCGTGGCCGGTCACTTCGACGCGGATGCGGTCGGAAGCGGCCAGGAGCTCTTCGTGGCGATCACGGTGGCGGTGAGCCTGACGTCGATGGGCCTCCCGATCGCGGTGGCCCACTTCTGTGCCGACGGCTCCGACCAAGCGGAGGGGACCTTCCGTTGGTCGGTCGTGTACTCGGCGGCCACCTCGGTGGTGGGGGCGGGCTTGCTCGTGGCGCTCGTCCCCGCCACCACGCTCGCGCCGCTCCAGAGCCTCGGCACACCCCTGACCCTGGCCGTGCTCGCCGCACTGGTCGCCGGGATGTCGCTCGCGGTGCTCGTCGAGGTGCGCCTCATGGCGCTGCGCCGATGGGGCTGGGTGCTGGTGCGGGTCGGGCTGGTGGTCGGGCTCCGTCTGCCGTTGCTCTGGTGGGTGTCGGTGCCGGCAAGCAGATGGTTCGTGCTCCTGGCCGCCGGCGCCCCTGCATTGTCGGGGCTGATCGGTGCGGCCCTGCTGCTGCGGGGTTCGACACCGTTGCTGGGGGCATGGCGGGTGCCGCGGCACACGCTGCGCGCTTGGTTCCACTACGCGACCGTGAACTACGCGGGCCTGGTGGGGTCTCAGGCCCCGATGTTCGTGGTCCCCTTCATCGTTGCCTTGCGGGTGGACGAGACGGGCTTCGCCTCGTTCTACATCGCGTGGGCGGTCACCCAGACGGTCTTCGTGGTCCCGCACATGATCGGTCAGACCTATCTGGTGGAGGTCGGCCGGTCCGGCGCAGAACCCGACCACCAGTTCCGCGTCCTGCTGGCACTGACCGGCGGGTTTGGCGCTGCCGCTGCGGCCGCGTCCGTCGGCATCGGCCGAGTGATCGTATGGTCGCTGGGTCCGGAGTACCACGACGTCGGCGCCCTGCTCCCATGGCTGGTGGCCGGCTGCGCCCCCTGGGCTGTCACCTCGGCGCTGCTCGCCAGGGCCCGTCACCAGCACGACTCCCGCTTCGTCGTCTTCGTGACCGCCGTGTTCTGCATCGCATCCGTAGGGTGCGTCATCGGGTTCTCCGCTGGCGCCGGCGCCGCTGGTGCGGCCCGCGGGTGGCTGGTGGCCAACCTCCTCGTCGCGGGGCTCGCCGTCGTGGCTGCCCGTCCGTTGCTGGCACCGAACCACGAACGGGTGCTCGCAGCGCGCCCCCTGGAGCTCGAAGGGACCCTCGTCGGATGACTGCGCTCGTGCCAGACGACTCGCTCGAGACCGACATGCCGGCAGCTGCGCACGAGCGCCGTACCAGCAGACTCCGTCTGTATGTGGCATCGGCGTTGGTGGTGGTGGCCGTCGGGGTCGCGGCCCTCCTTGCCCCTCGGTTCTTCGGTGCCACCGACGAGCCGAAGCCATCCGGGAAGGACGGGTTCGCCTTCCACGACGACTTCGAGCGCACGGCGCCAGCCGGTCTGGGCCAGGCCTCCGGCCAGGAGTGGGAGGCGGTGTCCGGCTCGTTCGGCACCGCGGGCGGCGCCGCGGTGCTGCAGACCCCGAACGAGGTCGGCCCGCGGTCGATCACGCTCGTCGACGTCGGAGCCACCAACGGCCGCATCGTCGCCACCGTCGGACGGGCCACCTCCAGCTGGGGGGTCGCGTTCCGGTACGCAGACCCCTTCAACTACTGGTATCTCCAGGCTGCGCCTGATTACGCCGTGCTCAACGTGGTTCGGGTCATGGGCGGCAACCCGCAGGTGATCGGCCCGACCAACCTCGTCGGGCTCCGAGAAGGCACGGAGGTCGAGGTGCTGCTCCACGGCTCGGACATCAAGGTCCAGGTCGATGGCACGACGGTGTTCTTCCTCACGAACAACCACGCGCTCGGCGCGCACAAAGCGGGTCTGCTGGCTCTGGGGGATGCAGATGGCACGAGCTGGGCTGAGTTCAGTGCCACGCCCGACGAGGCCGATCCCGGACCCACGGACGTCGTCGGGGCTGCAGGGCCCGCCGCTCCGTGACGGTCCGGCTGCCGGCTCGGTGACCGAGACGGCGGCGGACCCCATATCCGCGGGCGACCGGCTGCCCTACCTCGACGGGTTCCGCGGCGCGGCCGCCCTGGCGGTGCTGGTGTACCACGTGGCTGCGTTCAAGCTCTGGGTGGCGGGCTCCGGGCGCTTCGGCCTCGACGGTGCGGCCTGGATGGCGAGCCTGGGCAACTACGGCGTGTGCGTGTTCTTCCTCCTCTCCGGGCTGGTGCTCTACCGGCCCTTCGCAGCGGCGT
The DNA here is from genome assembly GCA_046595835.1 of Acidimicrobiales bacterium. Classification (GTDB taxonomy): domain Bacteria; phylum Actinomycetota; class Acidimicrobiia; order Acidimicrobiales; family VFJN01; genus VFJN01. The sequence goes on from JBKJSO010000460.1 coordinate 10,437, forward strand.
CCCTGCGATCCGTGTCCTCGCCGGCGGCCGCGCCGTACCTCGCCCGGCGGGTCCTGAGGATCTACCCGGCCTACGTCGTGGCACTGACGGCGTGGTACGCCCTCGGCGCCTTCCCGCTCGCCGGACAGCTCCGGCCCCGGGAGTACGTGTGGCAGTACCTGCTCCTGCAGAACCATGTGCAGCGAGGTCTGGAGGCCTCGCTGCCCGTCGCCTGGACGCTGAGCATCGAGGTGAGCTTCTACTTCGCGCTGCCCGTGGTCGCCGCCATGATCCGCCGGCTCCCCGGTGGGCGCTCCGCGTCTCCGGGAGATCGCATGGTGGCGCAGCTGACCGGATTGCTGATCCTCACGGTGGCGGCGTTCGGCTTTCGACGGATGGTGCTCGGCGAGCACCTGCCCACGGGACCCGGGCAGCCCACGTTGTGGCTGCCCAACCACCTCGACTGGTTCGCGTTGGGCATGCTGCTCGCCGTGCTGCACGCGTGGCGGGCCGAGGGCGGGGTGCTGCCTCGCTGGCTGACGGGGATGAGCCAGCGGCCCTTGCTCTGCTGGGGGAGCGCCTTGGCGATGTACTGGCTGATGGTAGGCCTCCGTCTGCCGATCGGAGCGGAGGAGTACTTCGCGGCTGGGATGCTCCGCTTCACGCTGTCGGGCGTCTCGGCGTTCCTGCTCCTCCTCCCCGCCGTGTTCGCCACCGGTCGGCAGCGGGCACTGGCGGTCCTCGACCATCCAGCGCTCTCCTTCCTCGGTGTGGTCTCCTACGGCATCTACCTCTGGCACATCGTCGTCTTGCAGGCGGCCCGGGAGCACCATGTCGTGCTCCCGTTCGGCCTCCTCGCACTCGTGACGCTCGCCCTCACGCTCGGCTTGTCGGTGGCGAGTCACCGGCTCCTCGAGCGCCCCATCCTGCGGGCTGCACGATCCTCGGCGGCCGCCCCGGTGGCGCGTGGCCGGTTGCGCCCGGTCGTCACGGCCAGGTGGTGACGTCGGTCCGTAAGCTCAGCCAGCGCTTCAGCATCTGGGTGGCCTGTCTGTCGCTCCTGGCACTGGCCGCGGCGCTGCGGAACCAGCCGTCGACCTACATCGGCGACAACCGCTTTGAGCAGTACTGGAACCCAGGTCGTCGCATCACGCGCACCTTCACGATCTGGGACGGCAGCCGGGGTCTCGGCTGGGTGCGTGAGGAGTTCTGGCCCGGCGCCACCATCCCGATCGGCCTGTTCCGGCTCCTCGGCGCCTCGCCCGCGCTGGCCGAGCACCTCTGGCACGCCACGTTGTTGGCCGCAGCTGCATCGGGTTGCGTGGCGCTGCTGCGCTGCTATCGACCCGTGCTCGGCTGGGAGCACCTTGTCGCCGCTCTCGTCTACGTGTTCGGGCCGTTCTCGGCGACCTTCCTGCTGCCGTCGAACCTCTACTTCCACCACGCGCTCACCCCCTGGCTTCTCGTCGTGGTCTACCGGGGCCTGCACAGCAGGGCCCGGTGGCGGACGGCGAGCGCCTTCGCCCTCGTCGTGTTCTTGGCCGGCAACCTCGACACCCCGGGCCTGATCTTCGCGGGCGTGCCCATGGCGCTCCTCGTGGTGCACGAGGTGTGGATCGAGCGGCGGATCGGCCTTCGATGGGCGCTCGGCTGGTTCGGTAGGGCCGGGCTGCTCACCTCGGCGGTGTCCGCCGCGGCGGTGGCCAAATCCGTCATCGGGGCCGACGCGCTTACGCAGCGCCTCGAGAGCACCGAGACGCCCGCTGTCGTCGCGCTGGCGTCGTCGTGGAGCGAGAGCTGGCGTGGGCTCGGGTTCTGGGTGAGCTACCTCCGAGAGGGGGGTCACCCGATTCGCTCCACCGGAGCGCCCTACATGACTGGCATCGCGTCGGTGATGCTCACCTTCGCCCCCGCGATCCTGGCCGTCGGGGCCATCTGGTGGGCGCGTCGCGATCGGGCACGGCTCCTGTTCGCGGCCATGGCCGTCGCCGGGGTGTTCCTCATGGTGGGCGCTCACCCGGCCGAGCACCCGCCGCCGTGGGGCCGAGGGTGGCTGTGGACGCTCAACGGCTTCCCGTCGGCGTCGGTCGTGCGGGCGACCTACAAGGCGGGCATCACGGCCAGCCTCGGACTGGCGGTCCTCGTAGGGATCGGTGCCGTCGCCCTGGCCTGGCGAGCGCGCACCGTGGTGGGACGATGGCTGGTCGTTGCAGGCATGGTGGTGGTCCTCGTGTCCGGGGCCACGCCCTTCTGGCGCGGCGAGCTCTACGAGCCGACCAACCAGATGCGCGCCGTGGCCGATCACTGGACCGACGCCATGGCCTGGCTCGACCACCAGCACGGCACCGGTCAGGCGCTCATCGTCCCCGGCGCCACCCGAGCCGCGTACTACTGGGGGTGGGCCGGCGACGACATCCAGGACGCCCTCATGGAACGGGGCCACCTCACCAGCTCCGCTATCACCGTGAGCCCGCCGCTCGTGCAGGACCTCCTCGAAGCGCTCGACGAGGCCGCCTCTGATCCCGCCTACGCGGCCGGGAGCCTGGCGCCCGTGCTCCAGCGACTCGGCATCGAGTACCTCGTCGTGCGCAACGACCTCGACTGGCGCCGGATGGGTGTGGCTCGTCCCGAGTGGTTCGACCGCGTGCGAGCCGACCCGGACTTCCACCTGGACGCCATCTTCGGCACGGAGAGCCCTGGGGCGAGACGCCCCGCCGTCGAGATCTTCACTGTCGGGTCAGGGACCACGCGCAGTCGGGCGGTCGTGGACGGGCCGTGGATCGTGCACTCGGGGAGCGGCGCCGGCTGGATCCCGATGGCTGCCACCGGCGTGCTCGACAGCACGGCGCCGATCGTGCCTTCCGCCATGCTCGACGACGCCGAGCTCACAAGCGCGCTTCAGCAGGGCGCCGAGCTGGTCGTCACCGACACGAACCGTCGTCGAGCCTCGGCTGTGTTCACCTACAGCGAGGAGCGGTCGCGCCTGCTCGCCGAGGGGGAGCAGATCGAGCGTCCTGCGCTGGACCTCTACAAGCGTCCGGGGAGCCAGTCCGTGGCTAGCTTCCAGGACGCGTTGGCAGTCGACGACCCGGGCCTGTTCCGATCGCTGTCGGGCTTCCGGCCTCAGTACCGGCCAGCGCAGGCGGTGGACGGCGACCTCGCGACGGGCTGGGTCGTGCCACCGGTGCCCGACCCGCGGACCCGTTCGCTCAAGATCCGCCTGAAGGAACCCAAGGTGCTCGAGGGGCTCTCGATCGTCGCCTTCGACCAGAAGGAACCGGCTCGGAGCACGGATCCCAACGCCAGCTTTAGGGACGTGGCGCGCATCGGTCGGCTCTCGGTCGAGCTCTCCGACGGTACGAAGGTCTACGGCAACCTCCTGCCGGGCCGGGCGCAGATCGCGCTGCCGGCGCGTGCCACCACCTCGATCGAGGTCCACATCCTCGACACGAGCGCAGACGCCGACGTCGGGATCGCGGAGGTGTCCACCCAGCCTGGACTGGACCTCGTGGAGCACGTCCGGTTGCCAGACGACGTGTTCCGAGCCGCGAGGGGCGACCCGGCGTTGCGGGGAGCCGTGGTGAAGGCACCCACGACCTACATCCTCTCCAGGGCGCCGGGGCCTCGGGCGGTCACGCCGTCTGTGATCGAAGAGCAGCTGCGGCGCCAGCTCCGGACGATCGGCACCCGCTCGTTCTCGGTGGCCGGCTCGGTTCGGCGGTCTGCGACCAACGACGTCCCGCCTGCTGGTGACTCCTGCGTCGACATCGGGCTGGCGGTCGATGGGGCGCGCCTACCGGTGCGGCTCGGCGCAGGCGATCCCAGCGTGCCCTTCGAAGCGTGCGCTCCGGTGACCCTGCGGTCGGGGTGGCACGAGGTGACGGGGGAGCGAGCGGTGCTCGATCGCGTGGTGCTTCGGACGGGTGAGGTGCGTGCAGCTCGCGCGGTGGCGCCCGCGGTGCGGGTGGTCGAGACCCGGACGACGGGATGGACGCTGGCGGTGACGGCACCCGACGGAGCCATCGTCCTCCCCGGCGCCGGCTACGACCCTCGGTGGAGGGCATCCGCCGACGGTGTCGACCTTGGTCCGCCCATCCCGGTCGACGGACAGGTGGGCTGGGTGCTCCCGCCCGCCGCCGAGGCCGTCACGGTGAACGCCAGCTTCGGCCCGGCCGGGATCTTTCGGGTGTCGCTCGCCATCACCTTCGGATCGCTGCTGCTCTGTCTGGCGATCGTGCTGCGACCTGCGAGGCGGTGCTGATGCCGGCGAGGGGAACCATCGCGGGCCTGGCCGCGACGGCGGGGTTCGCGGTGCTGGTGCTCGACCCATTCGTCGCGGCGGCGCTGGTCGGGTGCCTCGTCCTCGGCACCACGGGATGGGGACCGGCGGCCGCTAGCCGAGCGGCGCTGCTGGCCGCAGGCACTGCGCTGGCGGGCTCAGCGGTGGCCACCGTCACCGAGGCGCCGTTGACCGATCCGTGGCTCGCCACGTTCGCGGCCGACCGGCCCCTCGCGGGCACGCTCGGGGCGATCGCCGGCGTCCTCACGATGGCGGCCCTCGCCCTCGAGCTCGCGTCTGGTGGGTCGGCGCCGGCGCCGATGTCGACCGCCACGGAGGCCGAGGGCGCTGCCGACCACGCGCTCCGCTCGACCCGAGCCGGCCGCGGCGGCTGGCCGTCGCAGCTCAGGGACCCTGCTGGGCTTGTGCTCGCCACGTTGGTGGCGTTGGTCTTTCGCGCCCGCTGGGGGCCAGGCGAGATCGACGGAGCCATCGTGCTGGTCCGCAACAACCTGGAGGCGGGGGTTGGGTACGGGAGAGGCGTTCCGACGGGGGAGGCCGTGGCGCCGATGGTGCCAGGCCTGCTGCTGGTCAGCGGGCTGGGGCCGGCCATGGTGGCGGCCGCGGCGCTCGGCGTGGCGGCGATCAGCGGTGCACTGCTCGGTGGGTTGCGCCGCGGCGCACGGCTGGCCCTGCCGATCGGCATGGTGGCCGTGCTGCTGCCGTCGACCTGGTCACAGCCGCTGCCCGTGCTCGTCGCCCTGGCCGCCGTGGGCGCGGCGGCCGCCGCCCTCGAGCTCCCAGCGGCGCCGTCTCCCGCTCGGGCAATGGGTGCCGGCAGCCTCGTGGCGGTGGGCCTCCTGGCCGACCCCACCGCCGCGCTGGCGGCCGTCGTGCTCGTCGCCGCCCTCGTCTGCTGCTCCGCGTCCGGGTTGCCCACCGTCGCCGCGCTCCTCGCCCCGGTGCTCACTGTCGCGGGCCTGGAGGCCGCAGGCGTCGCGCGGCTCGGGACCGCGTGGTCGAGCTGGTGGGCAGCAGGAGGGGAGCTGGCGAGCGTGGCATGGCCCGGGTGGCTCGTGGATGTCTTGGCCGCTGTGGTCGCCGCCACCCTGCTGTCGCGCCCTCGGCGCATGGCCCCGGTGGTCGTAGCGCTGGCGGGTGGGCTTGCCCTCGCCCACCTGGGCCGAGCCGGCGGCAGCCTCTGGGCCTGGTCGGGCGTGCTCGTCGTCGCCATCCCCACCTGGTCGGTGACGGCCGTTCGGATGGGCGCCACCGACGGCCGCTGGGGCGCGCCGCTCAGCCGCCTGCATAGCGTGCGGTGGCGGCTCCGGCAGTGGCGGCCATGAGCGCGCGCCTCCGGTCGGGCCAGCACGTCCGCAGACCACGACGGCCACCGTCGTCGCCCTGTCGCCCCTGGCGCCTCAGTGGTCGCGCTGGGCCTGGTGGTCGTTGAAGCGGTCGACGCCGGCCGCGAAGCCCTCCGCGAAGATCGTGTCCTTGCCGAGCTCCTCCTCCACGAGGAGCGCCTCCTCGAGCCCCCGCCCGAGCCCGGCGTACACGCTCGTGCGATCGTTCACGACGCCCCGCCACGGGAACGAGGCGATCTCCGCGGCCAGCGCAAGGGCGGCGGCCAGCGCCTCGCCGTCGGGGACCACCCGCGTGAGGAACCCCATGCGCTCCGCCTCGTCGGTGCCGATCTCGCGCCCGGTGAGGATGAGGTCGAGGGCGCGCCCCAGCCCCACGATCTGGGGGAGGCGATAGGTGCCACCGTCGATGAGCGGCACGCCCCAGCGCCGCTCCAGGCAGCCGATCCGGGCCGACCGGCCGGCCACCCGCAGGTCGCACCACGCGGCGAGCTCCACGCCCCCCGCCACGCACCATCCCTCGATCGCCGCGATCACCGGCTTGGACAGCTGCAGACGGGTGGGGCCCAGCGGTCCGCTCGCGCGGAGCTTGGGCAGGTCGCGCAGGTTGGCGCCTGCGCAGAACGCGGCGGCGTCGCCGGTGAGCACGGCCACCCGTGCCGCAGGGTCGTCCTCGAAGGCGAGGAAGGCGTCGTGCAGGCGAGCGGCGGTGTCGGTGTTGATGGCGTTGCGCACGTGGCCCTGATCGATGCGGATCACGACCACGCCGTCGGGGGGCGCGGGTTCGGTCATCCCGGGACGGTACCGTCGCCGCCCATGCGCGTGATCTCCGGCACGGCCCGAGGACGACGGCTGATCGCCCCGGGGGGGTCGACGACCCGCCCCACACCCGAGCGAGTGCGGGAGGCCACGTTCAACGCGCTCGGGAGCCTGGGCGCGATCGTCGGCGCGACCGTGCTCGACCTTTTCGCCGGCAGCGGTGCCCTCGGCATCGAAGCGCTGTCGCGCGGCGCCGCCGACGCCACCTTCGTCGACCAGGACCGCGCCGCTCGGGCCGCGCTCGAGACCAACCTTGCCACCACCGGTCTGGCCGAGCTGGCCACCGTGGTGGCGGGTCCCGTCGACCGCTTCCTCAAGGGCGTCGGGGGCCGCCGTTGGGATCTCGCCCTGATCGACCCGCCCTACCAGCACGACCACGAGGCCTGGCTGATCCTCCTCGACCAGCTCCCCGCTGACCTGGCGGTGCTGGAGTCGGACCGGCCAGTGGATCCCCCCTTCGGGTGGGAGGTCCTGCGCTCGAAGCGGTACGGATCGACCCATGTGGTGATCGCCGAGCGACGACCGGTCTGACCAGGGGTTGGTGAGCGGCAACCCGCCCGGCGGTAGCGTGACGCGGATGACCAAGGTCCTCTATCCGGGCTCGTTCGATCCGATCCACAACGGCCACCTCGACATCATCGAGGTGGC
>JBKJSO010000430.1:0-14192 GCA_046595835.1 Acidimicrobiales bacterium
CCAGTGCCGGGCAACGACGCCCCGGTGGTGGTCCTGCCGCTGCTGCACGGCCCGCACGGCGAGGACGGCACCGTGCAAGGGATGCTCGAGCTGGCCGGCGTTCCCTACGTCGGCGCCGGCGTGCTGGGTTCGGCGCTGTGCATGGACAAGCTGAAGGCGAAGGACGTGCTCGGCGCGCATGGCCTTCCCCAGGTGCCCTGGGTCGGGCTGCGCGACACCGTGCTCGACGACGCGCCCGTGCGCTCCGCCTCCGCCGGGCTCCGCTACCCGCTCTTCGTGAAGCCGGCCAACCTCGGATCCTCCGTCGGTGTGTCCCGCGCCAACGACGACACCGAGCTCGTCGAAGCATGTGCGCTCGCCGCGCAGTACGACGAGTGGATCGTCGTGGAGCAGGGCGTGACCGGTCGCGAGATCGAGGTGGCCGTGCTCGGCAACGCGTCGCCTCGATCATCCTTGCCCGGCGAGATCCGCCCCACCCACGAGTTCTACGACTACGACGACAAGTACCTCGACGGCGCTGCTGAGATCGTCATCCCCGCCGACCTCCCCGATCCGGTCACCGACGAGGTGCGCCGACTCGCGCTGGAGGCGTTCAGGGCACTGCGGTGCGAGGGCATGGCCCGCGTCGACTTCTTCTACCTCCCCGACGAGGGCCGTGTGCTCATCAACGAGGTGAACACGATCCCCGGGTTCACGCCGATCTCCATGTACCCAAAGATGTGGGAGGCCACCGGGCTCCCCTACTCCGCGCTCATCGACGAGCTCGTGCGCCTCGCCCTCGAACGACACGAGCGACGGAGCCGCTTCTCCATCAAGCCGTAGCGGGTTCCACGCCAGCGGGCTCAGTCGACGGGAGCGTGCTCCGCGTCGCTGATCGCCCGGGTGATGAGATCGCGCTCCCGCTCGGCCAGCGTCGTCCACCGGGCCCGCACCAGCGGACCACCGGCGATGGCCTCGGCCTCGCCGGACACCACGGTGCCGTCAGGAAGCGTGAGCTGCACACTGAGGTGATCGCCTGACACGATGCCGATCGGGGGCACCTGAGCGGCGAAGCCGTCGGCCGACACGTCGACCGTCTCGCCGGCCACCCAGCCCGGCGGCTCGCCGTCGACCTCGGACACAGCGACGTGCAACAGCATGCTCACGCGATGGGCAGCGCGGCGCTGCGAGATGCGCAGCTCGGGTGCGGTGGTGACGAGACCGTGCGCGCCGCGCTGCGCGACGACGCGCACCTCGCCGGTGACCCAGCCCTGCGCATCCGGAACACCGATCGACACCAGCTCGCCGATCTCGGGGTTGGCGGCGTAGTCGCCGTCCTCGACATCGAGCACCAACCGGTCCCACGCAGCCAACGTGGTGTGGTAGCGCCCACTCCCCCGCTGCCCGCACACCGTGACCGGCGCCCGATACAGCGTCGTCAGGTCGATCTCGCCCGTGCCCATGTCGCCCCTCCGTCGCCCGCTGTCTGTCCGGCTACCAGTTCATCACGTCACGAGCAGCGACGCGCGAAGCAGCGACAGCAGCTCGTCTCGCCGCCGCACCAGCGAGGCCAGGCTGCGCTCCTCGCCGAAGGCCTCCAGCACCTCCACCTCGGTCGCCAGCCCGGTCACCATCGAGTACGCCGCCAGCAACAGGAGCCGGGGGTCGTGCCGGCGCATGCGCCCGGCGTCCATCTCATCTTCGAGGTACCCAGCTGCCCGATCCACCAGCGGCTGGAGCTGCGTGAGCAGCCGTGACGACGCCGGCGGGCCCAGCCGCGTCACCTCACGCAAGAAGCCGAGCATCGTCGGGTGCCGGGCGGCCAGCCGGAACATCACCCGCACGATCGCCTCCACCCGGTCGAACCCCTCGCCGGCCTGGGCCAGCCCCCGCTCCAGTCGACGGGTCACCTCCTGGGCGCAGCGATCGACCACGGCTTCGAGGAGGAGCTCTTTGGAGGGGTACCAGTAGAGGATCGTCTGCTTGCGGATTCCGAGGGTGCGAGCCAGGTCGTCGAGCGACGTGGCCTCGTAGCCCCGGGTGCCGAACTCGGCCATGGCCACGACCAGGATGCGGTCTGCGGTCGCCCGCTTGGTTCGCTCCACCGTCGCCATCTACCAGATGGTAGACAGATGCCGTGATCCCCGAGGGCCTCGACGGCAAGCGCATCGCGATCACCGGCGGCACGGGCTTCCTCGGGACGGCGCTGATCGAGCGATTGCTCCGGTGCGTGCCCGGCTGCGAGCTCGTGCTCCTCATCCGGCCGGGGAAGCGCTCCACCGTCGAGCAGCGCGCCAAGCGCGAGATCTTCAGCAACGATGCCTTCGACCGCCTTCGGGCGGAGCACGGCAAAGGCGGCTTCGCCGCCCTGGTGGCCGCACGCGTCACGCCCATCGCGGGCGACGTCGGCAGCGATGGGCTGCGCCTCGACGACGCCGGGCGGGCCGCCCTCGCCGGCTGCGACATCGTGATCCACTCCGCCGCCACCGTGTCGTTCGACTCGCCCCTCGACAGCGCCGTCGAGGTGAACCTCCTGGGCCCGAGTCGGATCGTGGCGGCGCTGCACGATCTTGGCATCACCCCGCACCTCGTCTCGGTCTCCACCTGCTACGTCGCTGGCAACCGGCGCGGCGCGGCGCCCGAGATCCCGGTACACGAGAGCCCCTTCTTCGTCGACGTGGACTGGCGCCACGAGGTCGACGGCGCCCGCCGGGCCCGCGCCGATGCCGAGGCGGACAGCCGCCGACCCGACGCCCTCACCCGCTTCCGCAGGGAGGCCCGCAGAGAGATCGGCGCCGCCGGCATCCCTGCCCTGGCCGCCAAGACCGAGCAGCGCCGCGCTGCATGGGTCAAGGAGCAGATGGTGGAAGCCGGCCGAGCCCGCGCCGCATCGCTCGGCTGGCCCGACGCCTACGCGTACACGAAGGCCCTCGGCGAGCGAGCGCTGTTGCAGAACCGGGGCAACGTGCCCGTGTCGATCGTGCGACCCTCGATCATCGAGTCGTCGGTGCTCGAGCCGTTCCCGGGCTGGATTCGCGGCTTCCGGATGGCCGAGCCGGTGATCATCTCCTACGCCCGCGGCCTCCTGAAGGAGTTCCCCGGGGTACCCGAGGGCACGATCGATGTCATCCCGGTCGACCTCGTGGTGGCCGCCATCATCGACGCGGCTGCGGGCCCCGTGCCCGACGAGCCCGCCATCACCCAGGTGGCGTCGGGCTCGGTGAACCCGTTGCGCTACCGGCACCTCGTCGACATGGTGCGGACCTTCTTCACGGAGCACCCCATCTACGACGTCGAGGGGCAGCCGATCATCGTCCCCGAGTGGTCGTTCCCCGGGCGCGGGCGCGTGCAGCGGCAGCTCGAGCGAGCGATGTCCGCCATCGAGAAGGGCGAGTCGGTGCTGCAGTCGCTCCCCCTCCGGGGGCGTCAAGCCACCTGGGCCGCCACCCTGGAGGAGAAGCGCGAGGAGGTCGAGCGGGCCCTCGCCTACGTGGAGCTGTATGGCGCCTACGCCGAGTGCGAGGCGATCTACGGCGTCGACAACCTCCTCTCCCGATGGGATCGCCTGCCGCCCGAGGACCAGGCCGCGTTCTGCTTCGACCCGCGCGTCATCGACTGGAGCCACTACGCCCCGAAGGTCCACCTCCCGTCGGTGGTCGACCACGCTCGAGTCCGCACCACACCAGGCGGCCGCATCGCGGAGAAGCGCGAGGACCGCCTGCGTCGGCAGGTGCTCGACCCGGCCCGCCACTTCGCCGCCTTCGACCTTGAGAACACGTTGATCGCATCGAACGTGGTGGCGTCGTACTCCTGGCTCGCCACGCGCCGACTCCCCCGCGAAGACCGCATCCGCTTCGTGCTGCAGACACTTCGGGAGGCGCCCGCCCTGCTGGCCCTCGACCGCCGCGACCGCAGCGACTTCCTGCGCCACTTCTACCGGCGCTACGAGGGGGCCGACATCGCGCAGCTCGAGGCCGACTCACTGGAGATGTTCAGCGACCTCATCCTTACGAAGTCGTTTCCCGCCGCCATCCGACGGGTGCGCGAGCACCGCCGGCTTGGCCACCGCACCGTGCTCATCACCGGCGCGCTCGATCTCGCCATCGAGCCGCTGCGGCCGCTCTTCGACGACATCGTGGCCCCGTCCCTGGCCCGGCGTCCCGACGGCACGTACCGCGGCGAGCTCACCGACGTGCCGCCCACTGGCGAGGCGCGTGCATCGGCCCTCTTCGACTACGCCGCCGAGCACGGGTTCGACCTCGCCGAGGGCGTGGCCTATGCCGACTCCACCTCCGATCTCCCCATGCTGGAGGCCGTCGGCTTCCCCGTCGCGGTGAACCCGGAGACGCGGCTCGCCGCCCTGGCCCGCAAGCGAGGCTGGCTCGTCGAGCACTTCGACAAGGCGGCCGGCGGCTCGCAGTCGGTCCTGCCCATCGGTCCCGAGTGGGGTCGCCCCCGTCGTCGCCACGTCGGCAAGGTGGCCACTCGATGAAGGCGCTCACGTTCTCCCGCAAGCCCGTGAAGTTCGCGGTCGCGATGGTGGCGGGCCGGCTGTCGGCCGGTGCGGGCGCCAAGGTCGGCCCGCTGGCCCTGCGCGACGTCGATCCGCCTGAGCTCCCAGGCCCGGGCTGGGTGCGGGTGCGCCCCCTCCTGTCGGGCATCTGTGGGTCCGATCTCGCCACGATCGACGGCACGTCGTCTCGGTGGTTCGAGCCGATCGTGTCGTTCCCGTTCACGCCTGGCCATGAGGTGGTCGGCCAGCTCGACGACGGCTCCAGGGTGGTCGTGGTGCCCGTGCTCAGCTGCGTGGCGCGTGGCATCAACCCGGTGTGCGGGCCCTGCGCCGACGGTCGCATCAACCACTGCGAGCGCATCGGCTTCGGCCACCTCGAGCCGGGCCTGCAGTGCGGGTTCTGCGAGTCCACTGGCGGTGGCTGGTCCACGCTGATGCTGGCCCACGAGCAGCAGCTCGTGGGCATCGACGACGATCTCTCCGACGAAGCCGCGGTGCTGGTGGAGCCCACCGCGTGTGCCATCCACGCGGCCGCCCAGGTCGACGCCAGCAGCGTGGCGGTCATCGGCGCCGGCACGCTCGGGCTGCTCACCATCGCCGCCCTGCGCCACCTCCATCCCGGCATGGAGATCCTCGCCACCGCCAAGCACCCGCACCAGCGCAGCCTGGCCGCCGAGCTCGGCGCGGAGGTCGTCGTCGCGCCCGGGGAGCTCGACCGCAGCGTGCGAGCCCGCACGGGGTCCATGCGGCTCGACAACGGCCAGCTCTCCGGCGGCATCGCTGCCGTGGTCGACTGCGTGGGTTCACCGGAGTCGATCGCCCAGGCGCTGCGCGTCACCGCGCCCGGTGGCACGATCCATGCCGTCGGCATGCCAGGCGTCACCACGGTTGACCTCACGCCCCTCTGGCAGCGCGAGATCGCGCTGCGCGGCGCCTACGCCTACCAGCGGGACGACTTCGACACGGCCATCGGCCTCATCCGCTCGCTCGACCTCGGCCGACTCGTGAGCGCCACCTACCCGCTGCGCCGCTACGAGGACGCCATCGCCCACGCCGCGTCCGCTGGCGCACGCGGCGCCGTCAAGATCGCCTTCGACCTCCGGTCGGAGAAGGAAAGGGACTCCATCTGATGCCTCGCCCCGGGTTCGTCCTCGAGGTCGACCGCTCGACCCCACCGATCCTCTTCCACCACGGGGAGTCGCTGCGGCTCGAGAAGCTCCCCGCCGGGCGCACCCGGGTGCTCTACCCCGGAGAGCCGCTCGACGCCCTCGAGGACGTCGACGGAGAGATCCGCAGCGCGCTCGACAACCCCCTCGGCGACAGCGAGCCTCTGCGGGCGCTGCTCCGGCCGGGGATGAAGCTCACGATCGCCTTCGACGACATCAGCCTCCCGCTGCCCCCGATGCGCCGACCCGACGTGCGTCAGCGCGTGATCGAGGCCGTGCTGGACCTGGCCGCCGCCGCTGGCGTCGACGACGTGCACCTGATCGCGGCCCTTGCCCTCCACCGACGGATGACCGAAGCCGAGCTTCGCCACGCCGTGGGCGACCGCGTGTACGACGCCTTCGCGCCACAGGGCCACCTCTACAACCACGACGCCGAAGACCTCGACAACCTCGCCTTCCTGGGCACCACCAAGCACGGCGAAGAGGTGGAGATCAACAAGCGGGCCGCCGACAGCGACCTCATCGTCTACGTGAACATCAACCTCGTGTCGATGGACGGTGGCTGGAAGTCCACGGCCACCGGCCTGTCGTCGTACCGCTCGCTGCGGCATCACCACAACGTCAAGACGATGCAGCAGTCGCGCAGCTTCATGGACCGCCACGCGAGCGAGCTGCACTCCAGCAACTGGCGCATGGGCGAGGTGCTCCGCGACGCGGGCGTGAAGGTCTTCCAGATCGAGACGACGCTCAACAACGACACGTTCGGCACGTCGGGCCCGATGTCGGTGCTCCAGAAGCGCGAGTGGGAGTGGACAGCTCGCGACCGCGCCACGTTCATCGGCATGAAGGCCGGCCTCGACCGAATGCCCGTGAAGGCGCGCCGCAAGATCTTCAACTCCTGGCAGGCCCCCTACGGCGTGACCTCCGTGCAGGCCGGCGAGGTGGAAGCCGTCCACGAGGTCACCACCGCCAACGTCTTCAAGCAGCAGCTGGTGGCGGTCGAGGGCCAGACCGACATCCTCACCATGGGGCTGCCCTACATCTGCCCGTACAACGTGAACTCGGTGATGAACCCGATTCTCGTGATGTGCCTCGGGCTCGGCTACTTCTTCAACATGTACCGCGGGCGGCCGCTCGTGCGCGAGGGCGGCGTGCTCATCATGAGCCACCCCACGCGGTGGGAGTTCAACCCCGTGCACCACCCCAGCTACATCGACTTCTTCGAGCAGGTGCTGGCCGACACCACCGATCCGCTCGAGATCGAAGCCCGCTACGAGAAGCAGTACGCCGAGGACGAGTGGTACCGGCACCTCTACCGGACGAGCTACGCGTACCACGGTGTCCACCCCTTCTACATGTGGTACTGGGGCTGCCACGGCCTGAGCCACGTGGGCAAGGTGATCATCGTGGGGGGCGAGCCGCGGGCCGTGCGCCGGCTGGGCTTCACGCCCGCGTCCACCCTCAACGACGCCCTCGAGATGGCGGCCGACGTGGTGGGCCGCGACGCCTCGATCACCCACCTCCACAACCCGCCCATCGTCATGGCCGACGTCACGTGATCCGGATGCCCAAGCCGGGCTTCCCGTTCTCGGCGCCCACGACGCCGGGTGGGGTCGACGCGCTCCCACCCGGGCGCAAGCTGGGGGCCGACTACGACACCGACTGGGCTCGGCGCTTCCCCGCCCGCTTCGCCAGGCTCGCCGTCCTCGAGGGCGTGATGCGCCCCGCCATGGCGGCGCTCGGGGCGCCCGAGCGCGATGGCATCGACCGCCTGGCCGGGCTCACCGACGGACCGGTGATCTTCGCCGGCAACCACCACAGCCACCTCGACACGCCGGTGGTGCTCACCTCCATCCCGGAGCCCTGGCGCCACAAGGTGTTCGTCGGAGCCGCCGCCGACTACTTCTTCCGCACGCGGCTCACGTCGGTGGCCTCGGCCCTCGTCATCGGCGCCATCCCCATCGAGCGCTCGAAGGTCACCCGGCGATCGGCCGACCAGGCCGCGGAGCTCATCGGGAAGGGCTGGTCGATGCTGATCTTCCCGGAGGGTGGTCGATCGCCCGATGGGTGGGGTCAGCCCTTCCGGGGGGGCGCCGCCTACCTGGCCAGCCGGTGCGACGTACCCGTGGTGCCGCTCCACATCGAGGGGACAGCTCGCATCCTGCGCAAGGGGGCCAAGCTCCCCCGCCCGGCCAACGTGCGCGTCACCTATGGGGTGCCGATGCGACCCATCGAGGGCGAGAACGCAGCCCGCTTCGCGGAGCGCATCGAGCGCTCCGTGGCCGAGCTCTCCGACGAAGCCACCACCGACTGGTGGCAGGCCCGTCAGAACGCCGCCGCAGGGACGACTCCCCGCCTCACCGGTCCCGACGCCCCCGCGTGGCGCAGGGCCTGGGCGCTCGGCGACCGGAGCCGAAAGCGTCGCCGTCAGACCCGGGCGTGGCCGAAGCTCTGAACACCGGGGAGCCACACGTGCACCGCGGTGCCACCGTCGATCCCGTCCTCGATCCAGATCCGGCCCCCGTGGTGCTGCACCACCTTTGCGCACGTCGCCAGCCCGATGCCGCTCCCGCCGTAGGCATCCTCGGGATGGAGTCGGGTGAACACGCCGAAGACCGTGCCGCGATGATCGACGTCGATCCCGATGCCGTTGTCCTCTACCACGATCGTCACGCCGTCGTCCTGCGCCGCACCTCGTACCCGTACGATCGGGCCCGCGTCGGGTCGCGTGAACTTCACCGCGTTGCCGAGCAGGTTCTGGAGCAGCTGGCCCAGCAGGGACCGGTAGCCCGCCACGGTAGGCAGCGGCGACCGCTCCACCGCGAGGCCCCGCTCCTCGATCGCCGGCGCCAGATCGCCGAGCACCTGGGTGAGCACCTCGTCGAGGTCGACCGGCTGCGGCGGCCCGACTGACGAACCGGCGGCCGCGAACGTGAGCAGGTCCTCGATGAGCTGCCGCATCCGGGAGGTGGCGCGCCGGGCGATGCCAAGCAGCTCGTCGGCCGGCCCGTTGAGGGGCGGCGTGGCCGCGAGCGCCATCTCCACCCGGGACAGCGGTGCCTTGAGATCGTGGGCAGCGGCGTAGGCGAACCCCTCGAGCTCCTCGTTGGCACGCTCGAGTGTCTCGTTGCGGCGCTCGAGCTCGACCCGTGCCTCGTCGAGCGCGGCAGCATCGTCTCGGGCGGCGAGCGCCGTCATGAAGCACTCGCCGGCCAGACGCAGCAGTGCCGAGGCGTCTTCGCTGAAGCTCACCTTGCCGCGCACCGCCACCATCGTGAGGAACCCCCAGTGGCGACGATGCGCCGGCAGCGGCACGTGGAGCAGCGATTGCACCCCGTCCTCGCGGAGCGCACGCACCACGTGCGGAGCCTCGGCAGCGAGCTCCTCGACGTCGTCGAGGCTCAGGAGCCGCTCGGTGCGCAGAGCATTGCGCCACCAGCGCTGGACCTCCGCGTCGGGGTCAGGCGCGTGCTCGCGTGAGACGGTGATCGGGTTGCGCCACTCGACATACGTGGTGTCGGCGTCGACTCGACCCCGCCCGCGCAGGAAGTGCCCTCGGTCGGCACCCATCGCCTGCGCGAGCTCGGCGATCGCACGCTCGATCTCCTGGGCGACGTGCTCCGGCTCGGCGCCGATCAGGCGCGAGGCGACCGACGCCACCAGCTCCTCGAAGCTGAGGTGCCGCCGCAGCGCGTCCTCGAGGCTCATGCGATCGGTGATGTCGGCCCCGGTGACGTAGATCCGGCCCGCGCTCAGGTCGGCGCGGGCGTTGCCCTGCACCCACCGGTAGCCCCCCGCCTGCACTCGCATGCGCACCACCACTGCCACCGCATCGTCACCGGTCAGCAGACCGGCCAGCTCCGCCAGGATCCTGGGGAGGTCGTCTGGGTGGTAGAGCTCAAGCAGCGGGCGTCCGATGAGGCCAGCCGGTGACCATCCGAGGGTGCGCTCGAACGACGGGCTCGCCTCGAGGATGTGGGTGTCGAGGTCCACGACCACCAACAGGTCGATCGAGAGGTCGAACAGCCGTCGCATCGACGTGACGTCATCGAAACCGAGCGGCTCCCGTCCTCCGGCGCTCCCACCCACGTCCACAGAGGTGAGGCTATGCCTCCAGGGTCACTCCACGAGGCGCAAGCCGCTCGGGGCGATGCTCGGCTCGGACAGGGGGAGATCGACCACGAACTCGGTGCGGTGCGCCGGGAAGATGTGCTCGGACAGCAGCACCGGGCGCCCGTCTGGTGTCGAGGTGATGCGCTCGCAGCGCAAGACCGGCGATCCCGCGGGGACCTCGAGCAGCGCGGCATCGTCCGCGGAGGCGAGGGCGGCGCCGATCGTCTGCACCGCTCCGCCGAGGGGCACGTCGAGCAGCTCGTAGAACGGGGCCCGCTCGACATCGGCGCGCGACAGGCCCGCGCCGAGATCCTCAGGGCACCACACCGTGACGCGGGCGAACGGCTCGCCATCGGCCAGGTTGAGGCGGCGCACCTCCAGGACCGTCTCGGCACCGAGCACCTGCCTGGCACGGGGTGGTGCGGACACGAAGCGGAACGCGAGCACGCGGCGATCGGAGCGGATCCCTGAGGCGGCCAGCTGCCCCTCGATGGTGCCGAGGCGACCGAGCGTCTGTCGCAGTGGATCGACCGACGCAAACCAGCCGAAGCCCTGGCGGGCGTCGACGAGGCCCTCGTCGCGCAGCAGCTCCAACGCCTTGCGGACCGTGATCCGGCTCGCTGCATAGGATGCCGACAGCTCCGCCTCGCTGGGCAGGAGGCGTCCTGCAGCGAACTCGCCTGCCGTCACCCGCTGCCGCAGGTCGTCGGCAATCGCCCGGTAGCGGATCTCGCGCACTTGTCCTATACTTGTCTACATCGCAGGACGACGCAAGGGGTCCCCACCATGTCCGGATCGCAGATCTCCGCATCCACACCCATCGAGCTGGTCGAGGAGGTCTACGCCCGCCTCGGTGAGCGCGCCGCCCTCGGGCGCACCCGCCTCGGCCGCGGCCTCACGCTCGCCGAGAAGGTCCTGATCAACCATCTGCGCGACGCTGGTCAAGACATCGAGCGCAGTCGCACCTACAACGACTTCGACCCCGATCGCGTGGCCATGCAGGACGCCACAGCCCAGATGGCTCTCCTGCAGTTCATGACTGCCGGTCTCCCCCAGGTAGCGGTGCCGTCCACCGTGCACTGCGACCACCTGATCCTGGCCAAGGCCGGTGCCGCGCTCGATCTCAGGTTCGCGCTCGACACCAACAGTGAGGTGTACGAGTTCCTCCGCACCGTGTCGGCCAAGTACGGCATCGGGTTCTGGAAGCCGGGCAGCGGGATCATCCACCAGGTCGTGCTCGAGAACTATGCCTTCCCCGGCGGCATGATGATCGGCACCGACAGCCACACCCCCAATGCCGGTGGCCTCGGCATGGTGGCCATCGGGGTGGGCGGGGCCGATGCCGTCGACGTGATGACCGGCTTCCCGTTCAACGTGCGCTGGCCCACGCTCATCGGTGTGCACCTCACGGGATCGCTGTCGGGATGGTCGAGCCCGAAGGACATCATCCTCAAGGTCGCCGAGATCCTCACGGTGAAGGGCGGCACGGGAGCCATCATCGAGTACTTCGGCCCGGGCGCCGACTCGATCACTGCCACCGGCAAGGCCACGGTGTGCAACATGGGCGCCGAGATCGGCGCCACCACCTCGCTGTTCCCCTACGACGCCAACATGGGCGCCTACCTGCGGGCCACCGGCCGGGCAGCCATCGCCGATGCCGCCGACGCGATCGCCGTCGACCTGCGCCCCGACGACGACGTCTTGGGCGACCCGGGGCGCTACTTCGACCAGGTGATCGAGATCGACCTCGACCAGCTCGGACCGATGATCAACGGTCCCCACTCGCCCGACCGCGCCCATCAGCTGGCCGAGGTGGGCGACCACGCGCGCGCCGAGGGCTGGCCTCTGGAGATCTCCTCGGCCCTCATCGGGTCGTGCACGAACAGCAGCTACGAGGACATCACCCGCGCCGCCTCGATCGCCCGCCAGGCCTCGGCCAAGGGCCTGCGCGCCAAGACCCAGCTCATGATCACGCCCGGCTCCGAGCAGACCCGCGCCACCATCGAGCGCGACGGCCTGCTCGCTGATCTCGAGGCCATCGGCGGCACGGTGCTGGCCAACGCGTGCGGGCCGTGCATCGGGCAGTGGGACCGCACCGACCTCGACACCACGAAGCCGAACACGATCGTCAACAGCTACAACCGCAACTTCCCCAAGCGCAACGACGGCAACGCCAACACCCTGGCCTTCGTGACCAGCCCCGACACCGTCATCGCCCTGGCCCTCGCCGGCACGCTCGACTTCGACCCCCGCACCGACACGCTCACCAACGATGCCGGCGAGCAGGTCCGCCTGGATCCGCCCGTCGGGGAGGCCCTGCCGCAGGGCGGCTTCGATCCCGGCGAGGACACCTTCCAGGCACCCCCCGCGGACACCAGCGGCGTGGAGGTCGTCGTCGACCCGGCGAGCGATCGGATCCAGCTCCTCGAGGCCTTCGCGCCCTGGGACGGCCAGGACTACGTCGAGCTGCCCGTGCTCATGAAGGCCCAGGGCAAGTGCACCACCGACCACATCTCGGCGGCCGGCCCGTGGCTGAAGTACCGCGGCCACCTCGAGAACATCTCGGGGAACCTCTACCTCGGCGCCATCAACGCCTACACAGGCGAGGCCGGCACGGGACGCGACCCGATCGACGGCGAGACCCGCACCTACCCCGAGATCGCCAAGCGCCTCCACCAGGCTGGGATCGGCTGGGTGGCCATCGCCGACGAGAACATGGGCGAGGGCAGCTCCCGTGAGCACGCTGCAATGGAGCCGCGGTTCCGCAACGGCAAGGTGATCCTGGCCCGCTCCTTCGCCCGCATCCACGAGACGAACCTCAAGAAGCAGGGCCTGCTCCCGCTGACGTTCGCCGACCCGGTCACCTACGACCAGATCGGTGAGGGCGACACGATCAGCGTGCACGGCCTGGCCGACCTGGCCCCTGACACGCCCGTGCGCTGCACCATCCACAAGCCTGACGGCGCCACGGTCGACTTCCTCGCCAACCACACCTTCAGCCCCGACCAGATCGACTGGTTCAGAGCCGGTGGTGCCCTCAACATCATCCGCCAGAAGCAGCTGGGCTGACCTCCGGCCGCAGGGCTGTCACCGAATCGGGGATGATGACGCGTTCTGGGTGACACGCCCGCTGGCACCCTCGCACGTGTCACCGAATCGGGGACGATGACCCGGATTAGGTGACAGGTCAGTCCTTGCCGGGGCGGCGGGCATCCTCGGCCGCGGGGTCACCCTTGTACCCGGGCGGGTAGGTGCGGCGCAGCTCCTCCTCGGTCGGGGTGCGCTTCTTGCGAGCCTCGGCGGGCAGGAGCTTGGCGATGGCGGCCATGATCTTCTTGGTGTCGGCGTCAGCCGACTTCCCGGTGAGGGCGGCGACCGGCTTCCCGACCTTCACCGTGACGGTGGGCGGATGCGCGATCGCCAAGACGTTGGGCAGGCGCTCACTGCGCGGCCACACCTGCTCGGTGCCCCACAGGCCCACCGGGATGACCGGCGCGCCCGTGAGGGCGGCAAGGCGAGCGGCCCCCCAGCGACCCTTGAGCACCGGGTCGAAGAAGGCCGGGCCACGCGGGATGGTGCCCTGGGGCATGAGGGCGACGACCTCGCCCATCTCGAGCGCCGCAGCCGCCGCGGCCAGCGGCTCGTCCGAGCCCGTGCCGCGCTCGACACGGATGCCGCCCATGGCCCGGGCGAGCTGCCCGACGAGCGGGGCGTCGAACACCTCCTTCTTGCCCAGGAAGCGCACCGGACGCCCGCTCTTGGCCAGTGCCATGCCCAGGGCCATCGGATCGAAGTAGCTGCGATGGTTGCCCACCACGATGGCGGGGCCGTCGGCCGGGAAGTTCTCCACCCCGGTGATGTCGAACCGTGCGAAGGGCACGAAGCCCGGACGGGTCATCGCCAGCACCGCCTTCTGCGGCTCGAACCCGAGGATCGGGAGCTTCGGCACGCCGGCCGGCACATCGAGGTGCACCACCGGCCACCGTCGTACGAGCGCCATCACGAGCATGCGCGGGTCGGGGTTCACAGCCACTGGGTGCTTCACGGCACCGAGCATGGGCAGATCGTAGAAGCTGTCGGAGTAGGCCCAGCTCTCGGCTAGGTCCACGCCCTGCTCGGCGGCCCAGGCCTGGATGGCCCGGAGCTTGCCTGCTCCCCACACGAACTCCCCATCGAGCGTGCCGTCGTAGCGGCCGTTCTTGGCGCCGTAGCGGGTGGCGACCACGGCATCGAACCCAAGCGCGTCCGCGAGGGGCTTCACCAGGTCGTAGGGCGTGGTGGTGGCCAGCACCAGCGGGCGACCAGCGGCCCGGTGCTCGTCGAACAGCGGTCGGGCGAAGGGCTGGATGGTGGCCGCCAGAGCCTCGGCGGCCAGCTCGCCGGCCTCCTGCACCTGCGAGCGCACCCAGCCCGAGGCGAAG
>JBKJSO010000441.1:0-8068 GCA_046595835.1 Acidimicrobiales bacterium
TAGCGCAGCGCCACCAGCGACGCCGCCAAGGCGGGGAGGAGCGCCGCCCACAGCGTGATGCCGAGGCCCAGCAGCACGAGTCCCACGCCGAACGCAGCGACGACGAGCCCGACCGCCTTGGAACGACGCACCCGGAGCGACATCCGGATCCGGTCGAGGCGCTCAGCTTCCCGCCGAGGGCCCGCCTCTGCCGCATCGAGCACGGCCTGGGCAGCGTCTGCCGTTGCTCGCTCGCGCGCGGCCTCGGCGGCGGCCGCATGATCGGCGAGCGACTGCTCGGCCTCCGTCACGACGGCACGGGCGGCGCGCACGGACTCGGCACGGTCCCGGATCGTGGTGGGGTGCACGGCTAGCCCTGCGTTCGCGCTCGCCAGGCGGTGCCCCACATCGAGGACCGCGCGCTCACGGGTGCGTGCGACCATGCGTTCGGCACGAGCCAGCCGGCGGGCCAGCACCTGCAGCGTGGACAGCGTGGGAGCGTCGACCGGCGGGAGCGCCGCGCGCTCGGCAAGGGCGGCCTGCGCCTGCGGCAGGGTGGCGCACAGATCGGCCCGGAGGTTCACCGCCATCGAACCGGCCCGCTTGATCGGCTCCGCCTCGCGCAGGAGGTGCAGACCGGGCCCAAGGTCGTCGTATGTCGTGTGCGCTCCCACTGCGCAGGGAGGCTACTGGCGCAGCTCAGGCGACCGTGGCGAGCCGCTCCCGCAGCTCGGACCGGTCGTAGATCGTGTCGATCCGGTCGACCACCATGCCAGCGCGATCCGCCAGCACGAGGCAGGGCTCGAAGTGCAGCGCCAGCGGCCCGACGACGGGCGCGTAGGTGTTGAGATCCTTGGCCGGATCGGCATACACCTCGGCGTGGATGAAGCGGATGTTCGGGTACTCCGCCCGCACCTTCAGGAGCACCTCCAGCACCGGACCGCAGATCGCGATCTGGCAGAACGCCGGTGAGGCCACGAGCAGCGCGACCGGCGCGCCGTCGGCGAGCGCCTGCGCCACGGTCACCGCGTGAAGGGGGCACGCCGGATCGCGCGTGCAGATCGGGTTGACCCCACGGGGATCTCCGACGGTGGGCGTCTCCAGCGCGGGGAGTTGGGAACCCAGCTGGATCACCTGCACGTCCTTCGCGTCGTACACCTGGAACTGCATCTCGGCCGTGTCGCCGGCGATCTTGGTGCGGGCCGTGTAGATGCCCGGTGCGTCGATCGTGGCCAGGAGCGGGAAGTACGCCTTCGGCAGGCTGTCATGCCGGGAAGCGATCACCACCGGCTTGCCGAGGTCAGCGCCATCCGGTGCGACGAGCTGCACCTCGAGCTGCTTGGGCGTGCGAGCCACGGGGAGCAGACCGTCGGCGTCGGCCACGCCGAACGGGGCCCGCAGCGGCCGGCCGGCGACGAACATCGGCCCACCGAAGAACTGGGCGAGGGCCAGCGACGTCGCGGAGGTCGTGGCCGTGGTGCCAGCCGTCGGCTGCTTGTCATCCTTGCCACACGCTCCGAGGAGCGCGGCACCAGCCA
Organism: Acidimicrobiales bacterium; assembly: GCA_046595835.1. GTDB lineage: Bacteria > Actinomycetota > Acidimicrobiia > Acidimicrobiales > VFJN01 > VFJN01. Next base: position 1,518 of record JBKJSO010000441.1, read on the forward strand.
GGGCGGTGCCGCCCACGAGGAACCGACGACGAGTTGGATCGAGACCAGGCGGCTCGTGCACGGCGTGAACCTATCCTCCCTGCATGCTCGCCGGCGGTCGCCCATCCCTGCAGCTCGAGGTCGACGGCCGGCAGGTGGAGGTGGCCGACGAGGGCCAGTCGCTCCTGGCCGTGCTCCGCGAAGGGCTCGGACTCCGCTCTCCCAAGGACGGCTGCAGTCCACAGGGGCAGTGCGGGTGCTGCACGGTGCTGGTCGACGGCCAGCCGAGAGTGGCATGCGTGACTCCCGCCCGCCGAGTGGCCGGGCGAGCGATCACCACGGTCGACGGGCTGAGCGACGAGGTCCGGGACGGTTGGGCGGACGCGTTCGCGGCCACCGGTGCCAGCCAGTGCGGCTTTTGCACCCCCGGGATCATCTGCCGCCTCGAGGGCCTGCGCACCAAGGATCCCGACGCGGCCCGACCAGCGGTGGAGCAGGCGCTGCTCGCACACCTATGTCGTTGCACGGGCTGGCGCACGATCCTCGACGCGTGGGACCACCAACCACGGTCCGCAAGCCCTGAGGACCGCGATGCGACGAGCGCCGCGACCCGGGCGCGCCTCGAAGGTGGCGAGCCGCAGGCCGTCGGCGCCGCCGTAGCGCTCGGGCGCGGGGGCTTCGCCGACGACACCGCGCCCGCCGATGCGCTCGTCGCGGTGCCCGACGGCAAGGGCGGATGGGCGCTCGGCGAGACGCTCGCCGACGCCCGCGCCGCGGCCGGCAAGGTGCAGGGGCGACGCACGACGGTAGAGGCCCGTCCGCCGATCGAGCTCCCCCCAGGCGAGTGGGCGGCACGGCTCCGCACGAGCTGGGTGGAGCCTGCGTACCTGGAGCCCGATGCCTCGTGGTGCCTCCCAGGGGGCGAGCCGGCCTCGGCCCTCGCGAACGGTGGGGCCTTCGGCGGCAAGGTGGGCACTCCTGTGGAGGCCGCGGCGCGCGAGCTGGCCGACCGCACGGGCCGGGCGGTGCGCGTCCTGCTCAACCGGGAAGACGCCGTGCAGCTCGGGGCCAAGCGACCGCCCGTCGCCGGCGGCGCGCGCCCCGACGGCACGGGCGTGCTCCGGGTGGCCCGCACGCCTGGCATCTCCGCCGCCGTGGCCCTCGTGGCGCCTGGGCTCGCCATCGAGGAGGTCGACGTCGCCGGACCTCCCACGTCAGCGCACCTTCGTGCCGCCGGGTGGGCAGAGGCCGCGGTGCTCCTCACCGGAGCGCGGGGCACACAAGCCCCGATCACCGACCCGCACAGCGGCGCCACGGCCGAGGCCGAGATCCTCGACGGGACCGTGCGGGTGCACGTGCGGGCCGGCGAGGTGCTCGACGAGGTGGTGCTGCGCTCGTACTGCACGGGCGCCGCCCACATGGCGCTGTCCTGGGTGAGCTCCGAGGGGATCTCGGTGGACGACCTCGGCCAGGTGCACGACCTCACGATCCGATCCTTCGGGGTGCTGCGGGCGCTCGACACCCCACCGATCGAGATCGAGGTCGAACCGGGTGACGGACCCCCCGTGCGGGGCTCCGACGCCGTGTTCGTGGCCGTGGCTGCCGCGGCGTGGCTGCACCTCGGGTGTCCACCCGACTGGCCCACCGGGGCCAGCTGGCGGTAGCTCCGGCCCGCGCCCGGCCGGGCGGCACGCGAGACTGCTCAGCATGTCGAAGCCCGTCGGACCGTACACACCCATCGTTCGCGCCGGGGGGTGGCTCGTCGTGTCAGGCCAGGTGGGGATCGCCGACGGCAAGCTCGTGAGCGGCGGGCTCGACGGCGAGCTGCGCCAAGCCGTCGCCAACCTTGCCAGCCTGCTGGAGAGCGAGGGCGCCTCGTTGGCCGACGTCACGAAGACGACCGTGTTCCTTCGCCACCTCGGGGTGGACTACCCCACGATGAACGAGATCTACATGGAGCTCTTCGGCGACCACCGACCTGCTCGTTCAGCCATCGGCGTCGCCGACCTTCCCCTCGGAGCGCTGGTGGAGCTGGAAGCCTGGGCCTACGTCGGGGCAGGATGATCCGATGCTCGGCACCATCATCTTCCTGGTGATCCTCGTCATCGCCATCCCGGTCTCGGTCGCCATGACCGGCGGCATCGTGGCGGGCATCCTCGGCTGGAGCCTGAAGGACAACGGCGAGGCCACCCACGAGGGCAGCGAGCTCATCGAGCTCTCCTAGGCCAGGGACCGCTCGCGTGGGGAGACGCAGCGGGGACCGAGGGTCAGCGACTCACCCGGTGGCTGGCGCAGTACAGGTTGCGGGCTGCCGCCGTGCCGGTCGTGACACCGTTGTAGAGGTAGCTGGCCCGCAGGGTTAGGGCGGTGTACGCCGCGGCGTCCTCGATTTGCTGGGCAACCTGCGCCCGCGCCGCGGGAGACCCCGCCTGCGCCAGTCGCTCAGCGTTCCGCCACGCCGCCTCACGCCAGCTCACGAGGAGCTGGACCATCGTCGAGTTGTCGATGGACGTGCCAGGCACGTCGCCGTCGTCGACCGTCGGGTCGAGGTACTTGGCCGCCTCGGTGAGCAGGTACTGGTTCACCGCGTTGAGGAAGGTGTTGACCTTGTCATGATCGGGCTTCCGGCTGGTGCCGTCGGGCTTGGTGAGGCCGATGGCGTCCAGCACGAAGGGCAGGTCACGGTTCACGTGCGCGTTCATGCCAAGCAGCACGTTGCCCATTCCGCTGACCTCTTGGCGATCAGCGGCGCTGAACGCGACCCGCCAAGCCGGGGACACCGCGCCGATGTTGCCCTTCTTCCAGGCGTCATACGCCTTGAAGTAGAAGTCGCCAAACACCGCGTCCTGATGGTTCACGAACGCGTTGTCCTGGAAGAACGCCGGATCCGCCACCGCCTTGCGGTACTCCTCGGTGGTGACCAGGTAGGTGAAGGCAAACATCGAGCTGTGGTCACAGCCCAGCGTGTTGTAGCGCTGGGTCATCTCACGGATGACCTTGTCGACGCAGTGCACGCTGCCTCGCATGCAGTCGGTCTCCGTGCTGGCCGTGAAGTCCGAGCTGAGGGCCGGTAGGAACGTCGACCAGCCCAGGAAGAACGGGTCGTCATACGTTCCCGCTTGCGCCGACGTCACGCCCGCCACGAGGCCCGCGAGGACCAACGCCCCCGCTGCCACCAACATCCGAGCTCGCCCTGCGCCCATCGCCGAAAACCGCATGATCTTTCGCCCTCCACGACCGGTGACTCCCTCGCCACCGATCGTGAAGGATCCGCCGCCGCTCGGGAATGGCCCGTGAGGATGGTTGTCACCGCTCGTTCGGACTAGTCAGCTCCGACCGCGCTCCGTGCTCAGGCGCCGCTCAGACGCCCCAGCGGGACTGACCGAAGCGGTAGCCCACGCTGCGCACGGTCTGGATGAGGTTGGCCTGCTCCTCGCCGAGCTTGGCCCGGAGACGGCGGATGTGGACGTCGACGGTGCGGGCGCCGCCGTAGTACTCGTAGCCCCACACCCGCGAGAGGAGCGTCTCGCGCGTGAAGACCTTGCCCGGATGCGAGGCCAGGAACTTCAGCAGCTCGTACTCCATGTAGGTAAGGTCGAGCGGCTTGCCGGCGATGGCCGCCTGGTAGGTCTCGAGGTTGAGGACGAGGTCGGCGTACTCCACGAGCTCGGGACGGGTGCCCGTGCCGGTGCGCCAGAAGAGGTGCTTCATGCGCGCCTCGAGCTCGCGAGGCTGGAACGGGTAGAGACAGAAGTCGTCGAAGAGGTCGTCGCGCAGCTCGAGGTCATCGAGCTGCGCTCCGGACACGAGCAGCAGGAGCGGCTCCATGGGCACGTCGCGCTTGCGCAGCGTGCGACACAGGGCGAAGGCGCCCTCCGGATCGGCCGCCGCCACGACGACCGCGCCCGACCAGCCGTCGTCGGGCTCGGCGGCCGACGCGGCAGCGTCGCTGGCCACGCCCTTCCACGGGTAGCCCGCGAGGTCGAGTGACTGGGCCAGCTCGGGCGGCACCGGGTCGGGGTAGATGAGGAGGGGTTCCATGGCTCGCGCCGAGGTCAGAGCCTCGGCAGGTACCGATCGAGCTCGAACTGCGTGACCTGGGTCTTGTAGTCCTGCCACTCCGCCCGCTTGTTGCGGATGAACCACTCGAAGACGTGCTCGCCGAGCGCCTCCGCCACAAGCTCCGAGCGCTCCATCTCGTCAAGCGCTTCGGCCAACGAGCCCGGCAGGACGCCGATGCCTTCGGCGAGACGCTCCTCTTCGGTGAGCTGGTAGAGGTTGGCGGAGGTCTCGGCCGGGAGGTCGTAGCCCTCCTCGACGCCCTTGAGCCCCGCTGCGAGCACCACCGAGAAGGCAAGGTACGGGTTGCACGAGGGATCGGGCGCCCGGAACTCGATGCGGGACGAGTCGGCCTTGCCGACCTTGATGGGCGGCACGTTGACCACCACCGAGCGGTTGTTGCGGGCCCAGGAGACGTACACGGGCGCCTCGAACCCCACCACGAGGCGCTTGTACGAGTTCACCCACTGGTTGGTGACCGCCGCGATCTCCCGCGAGTGGCGCAGCACTCCGGCGATGAAGCCGCGGGCCACCTTAGAGAGGTTGCGCTCGTCACCAGGGTCGTAGAAGGCGTTGGTGTCGCCCTCGAAGAGCGAGAAGTGGGTGTGCATGCCCGAGCCCTGCACGGAGGCGAGCGGTTTGGGCATGAACGTGGCGTGCACGCCCGCCTCGAGCGCCACCTCCCGCACGACGAGCCGGAAGGTCATGACGTTGTCGGCCATGGTGAGGGCGTCGGTGTAGCGCAGGTCGATCTCGTGCTGGCTCGGCGCGTCCTCGTGGTGGCTGTACTCCACCGGGATCCCCATCGACTCGAGCGTGTGGATCGTGCGCTGGCGCAGGTCCGACGCGACATCGGCCGTGGTGAGGTCGAAGTAGCTGGCCTGATCGAGCGGCTTGGGCGGGTGCGACGGATCGCTGTCGGCGAAGTAGAAGAACTCCATCTCCGGGGCGGCATAGAAGCTGAAGCCCCGCTCGCGGGCCCTATCGAGGTTGCGACGCAGCACCTGACGGGGGTCACCCTCGAAGGGCGTGCCGTCGATGTTCTTGATGTCGCAGAACATGCGAGCCGACGTGCCGTAGGAGTCGGCCCACGGGAGCAGCTCGAAGCTGTTCGGATCGGGGCGGGCGAGGACGTCGCTCTCCTGGACTCGGCTGAAGCCGTCGATGGCGGAACCGTCGAAGCGCATGCCCTCGTCGAAGGCCCCCTCCAGCTCGGCCGGCGAGATGGCGAAGGACTTGAGCTGACCGAGCACGTCGGTGAACCAGAGTCGGATGAGCCGGACCCCACGCTCTTCGACGGTGCGCAGCACGTAGTCACGCTGACGTTCCATGATGCGGCCAATGATGGCAGGCTCGTCCCTGGGACGACACCTGGCTTGCGGCCCGGTTCACATAGCGTTCACACTCGGGAAAACGCCGGGTAACTGCGTACTGCGAGCGTGTCCCCCATCATCCCCCCGGCGATGTCCGGGCGGCCACGTCCCACCCACACTCCGACCTCGGAGGAAAGGAATCCCCAGATGGCGTACAAGGCTGAGTACATCTGGGTCGACGGCACCGCGCCGACGGCCAAGCTGCGCTCGAAGACGAAGATCATGGTGGACGGCGACACGGATCTGCCGATCTGGGGCTTCGACGGCTCCTCGACCAACCAGGCGCCCGGCGACAAGTCCGATTGCGTCCTCCAGCCGGTGTTCACCTGCCCGGACCCGATCCGTGGCGGCAACAACGTCCTCGTCATGTGTGAGGTGCTCTACATCGACATGACGCCGCACGTGACCAACACCCGGTCGAAGTGCGTTGAGGTGGCGACGAAGTACGCCGATCAGGAAGCCATCTTCGGCATCGAGCAGGAGTACACGTTCTTCAAGGACGGCCGCCCGTACGGCTTCCCCTTCGGCGGCTTCCCGGCCCCCCAGGGTGGCTACTACTGCGGCGTGGGCGACGACGAGGTCTACGGCCGCGACGTCGTCGAGGCCCATCTCGATGCGTGCCTCGCGGCGGGCCTGCACATCTCCGGCATCAACGCCGAGGTGATGCCGGGCCAGTGGGAGTTCCAGGTCGGGCCGGTCGGCGCCCCACAGGTGGCCGACGAGCTGTGGATCGCACGGTGGTTGCTCTACCGCATCGGTGAGGACTTCGGTGTGTCTGCCACGCTCGACCCCAAGCCCGTGAAGGGCGACTGGAACGGCGCTGGCGCCCACACCAACTTCTCCACCAAGGCGATGCGCGAGGGCTACGACCCGATCATCGCCGCCTGTGAGGCGCTCGGCACCAGGGTCCAGGAGCACGTCGCGCTCTACGGCCACGGCATCGAGGACCGGCTCACCGGTCAGCACGAGACGGCCCCCTACACGGAGTACAGCTACGGCGTGTCCAACCGCGGTGCGTCGGTTCGCATCCCGTGGCAGGTCGAGGTCGACAAGAAGGGCTACATCGAGGATCGTCGACCCAACGCCAACTGTGACCCCTACGAGGTCACGATGATCATCATCGACACGATCTGCAGCGCC
>JBKJSO010000442.1:0-4142 GCA_046595835.1 Acidimicrobiales bacterium
CGAGGGGTCCCGCCACCAGCGCGCCGTGCGCCGTGCGCAGCGGGGTCGGTGTGTCGGTGCGGGCATCCAGGTGGGCCAGAGCCGCAGCCAGAAGATCGTGGTCGGCCACCGTGGCCCGGGGCGCAAAGGACTGCAGGTGGACCGGCCGCAAGGGCTCGCTCGCGCGCGCCATCAGGGCGATCGCGGGCTGGTAGGTGTGGCGACGGCTGCCCGCCCGTGTGCGGCGAAGGGCCCGGCCTGACACCCGGACCAGCGGGACGGCGGAGAGGGTGCGGTGCTCGAGCAGGTGGCGGGCGCGGTGCTCGTTGTGGCGAGCCCGCCGCAGCACCTCGTCGCCATGGAGATCGAGGCCGTGGGTGGCGTCATGCCCTGCGCGCTCGATGGTGGCGAGGGCACGCTTCAGGACCCGGTTCTCATCGGTGTCGTAGGCCTTCGTCGTGGTGGAGCAGACGAACAGGCCCGGGTCTCCGGCAGAGGCGGATCGGGCCGACATCGTCTCGGACCAGAGCACCGGCCCCCGCAGCTCGCCGTGGCACCGCTGCGGTCGGTCGGTGGTGGCGATCGACAGCGACCGCACGATGTGGGGCATGGCGTCGAGGAGGTCTTCGGCCTCGTCGCAGGTGGCCAGCACCGCTCCGACGAGCTGGCGGGCGGCTCGCTGGGGCAACCCGAGCAGGACAGCCGTGACGCGCACAGGCTCGTAGGGCCGGCTCAGCCGGGCCAGCACCGCCTCGGTGCCGGTGCCAGGCGCGATCGTGGGCGCAGCCATGGGTCAGACGGCCAGCGGCGTGCCCAGCACCTCGCCGATCGTGCGCCGGGCGTCAGCCTGCTCGGTGGCGTCGAGGAGCTCGGCGATCATGTGGTACAGCTCGATGGCGTGCTCGTCGTCGATCCCCTCGAACTGCGGGAGGAAGTAGGCGTAGAAGATCTCGTAGATCAGCCGTGAACGAGAGGGCTCGTCCTCGAGTCGCCGTACGGCGAACCTGGCTGCGTCGAGGTACACGGCCGGTCCGAGGTCACGGAACTTCCGCAGAGGCAGCAGCTCGCGCACGATGTCGCCGGGGCCCTCGAGCAGGTCGTGGTAGGCCTGATCCGACGGGCAGGTGACCTCGACGAAGGCGAAGCGCCGCATCAGCGCGTAGGACATCTCGAAGAGCAGGTTCTTGTCGAAGACGTTCATCGTGGCGAGGATCCGCCACGACGCGGGCAGCTTGATGGCGTCGGTGTCGTCCGGCGCGTCGACCCCGGGCGGCACGAGCGAGATCGGCTGCACGCGCCCGCCCCGCTTGAACGGCAGGATCACGGCCTGTCCAGACAGCACGGTGAAGAGCTGGCCGAACGCTCGGTCGAAGTTGGAGCGGTTGAGCTCGTCGATCACGAGCCAGCGCCCAGACTCGATGGCATCCACGAACATGCCCGGTCGGAAGATCAGGCCTTCGGCCGTGGGCTGGAATCCACCGATCGTCTCGAAGGTGGTCCACTCGGTGGTGGCGGTGGTGGGGAGGTAGCCGGTGCACAGCATCGACTTCTGGGCCACCTCGGCGGTGAGGTAGGCCAGCGTGGTCTTGCCGGTGCCGGGCGGTCCGGTGAGCACGACGTGCTTCCCCGAGTCGATGGCCGCGACGAGCTGGTCGAGGACGTGCTCGGGGAAGTAGAGGCCGCTGCGCTTCGCCGCAAACCCGAGCTCCTCAGAAGTGAAGTTCATGTCAGCGTCCTTTGGTGCGCGCCTGTCACCGTCGGCGAAGTGCAGGATGAGGAAGGTACTGCGAGTGGTCGCTCCGTGCTGCAACGTGGTCGACGAGGCCGTCATACGCCAGTTGGCCGACCATCTCCACGATCTCATCCCGCATGGTCTCGTACACCGGCTTGCGGTCGACGAAGGCCTCCGGATCCTCCGTGCACCACCAGTGGAACTCGGCGCCGCCGGCGCCCCAGTCGCGCCGCTTCCACTCGCGCAGGGTCGAGGTGACGTGCCCATCGTCGTCGGTGTGATCCTCGAGGCGCAGGGGCAGCTGCCAGCAGACGGCTGGCTTCCAGTCGAGCGGTCGCTCGCCGGCGTCGAGCGCTCCCTTGTGGAGGGCGCAACCGATGCCGCCCTCGAAGCCGGGTCGGTTCAGGAAGATGCAGGCGCCGTCGACGAGGCGCGTCTTGATCTCGCCCGCCTTGTTGACCTTGGTGGCCCCGCCCTTGCGGCGGGCGGTGTCACGGTGCTGCCACTGCTCGGCGGTGAGGCGCTCGGCGTAGGCGAGGGTGGCCTCGGCATCGGCGTCGTCCACGAAGTGAGCGCCGTAGCTGCAGCACCCCTGCTCGAGCTCCTCGGCTGGGCCGGTGAGCACACCTTGGCAGCCTCGGCCGTAGATGCAGGTCCATGGGCTGGTGAGGAACGTGACGTCGAACACCCAGGTTCGCTCTTCACGCGGATCCTCAAAGCTGATCCATTCGTGGAGGTCCTCGGGCACATCAGCTCCTGGTCGGGGATCGTCACAGTAGTTGCCTAGGGTGATCCGTCATGGCAGGGGAGTTCGACCACATCCGTCAGCGGCTCGAAGTGATCTCCGAGGAGCTGGCCGACCTCGCCATCGAGCGGCTCAAGGAGTCGATCGACGCCGGCGGCGGCGAGCTCCCCGTCGACGAGCGCCGTCTCTCGCGCGCCCGACGCGCGGTGGAGAAGGCCATCGGGATCCTGCGCGAGCCTGACGACCTCGACTGACGCGACGGATCAGGAGCGGGCGCTGGGCAGGTCGTTCACGGCGTCGATCAGTGCCCGCAGCCGCCCGGCCCGGCGCGGGTCGTAGCGCATGACGAGGCGCGGGAGGTCCAGGTGATCGCGGTCGGTCACCTCGGGTCCCAGGGGCTCGCCGCGCACGATCCGTCCTCGCACGAGGAGATCGCGGAAGGAGTCGTTGAGCTGCGTGATCTCGGCGTCGGTGGGTGGGTGGCGCAGGCGAACGACGAGGCGGTCGCCCACCCAGCGGATCGAGTGGAAGCTGCGCCAGAAGCGCTGGATCTCGTCGGCCGCCGCGTCGACGTCGTCCGTGATGAGGAACAGCTCGTGGTCCGCCTCGGAGACGAGGCCGGCCGAGATGAGCTCGGCGTCAATGAACTGCCGCCAGCCCGTCCAGTAGCTCCCACCGGGCACGTCGAGCAGCACCACGGGTGCCGGGCTGGCCTTTCCCGTCTGGAGCAGCGTGAAGAGCTCGAAGGCCTCGTCCTGGGTGCCGAACCCGCCGGGGAGGCACACGAAGGCTGACGACTCCTTGATGAGCATCAGCTTGCGCGTGAAGAAGTACTTCATCGCGACGACCTTGTCGTCCCCGGCGATGATGTCGCTCGGGGCCTCCTCGAACGGGAGGCGGATGCTGATGCCGATCGACTGCTCCCGGCCCGCGCCTTCCGCAGCCGCCGCCATGATCCCGGGGCCCGCACCCGTGATCACCATCCACCCCTCACCGGCCAACCGGCGGGCGAGACGGCGGGCCTGGTCGTAGAGCGGGTCAGCGGGAAGCGTGCGTGCCGAGCCGAAGACCGTCACCTTCGGGATGCCCTCGAGGGGTCGGAACATCGTGAACGCGGCCCGCATCTCCTTGAGGGCTGCCGCGGTGATCTTGAGGTCGAGACGGTCGGCGTCATCGGCGGCGAGGCCCGCAGCCGAGCGGAGGATGTCCCGCAGCACATCGCGGTTCGCCATCGTGCCCGAGGCGTCGAGCAGCTGCTGGATCAGCTCGGCAGTCGCCGCCGGCGGTGACGGGACGCCGTCGCTGATGAGGGGGGCGTCGTCCATGAGACGCTCAGCCTGGCACGCCGCGACCGGCCACTAGGTTCGGGCGCGTGGCCAGGACGTGCAGTCGCTGTGGTGTGGCGAGCGACGCCGCCGACGCGACTGAGGCGCTGCCGCTCGGGTGGTCGACGGCGACGACCCCGCGCGGCGTGGAGGCGCTGTGCGAGCAGTGCACGCGTGAGCACGTGCGCGACATCGAGGCCAAGCTCGACGAGGCGTGGTGGACGTGAGCACCTGCGTGCTCAGGCGACCGGCTGCGAGCTGACCGGTTCGACGGCGGGGCGACCGTAGAGCGTGGTGCGCTGCTCGAGGGTGCGGCCGAGTGGCTCGACCCAGGAACGGAAGCCGTCCTCGTCCATCATCG
>JBKJSO010000046.1:0-5651 GCA_046595835.1 Acidimicrobiales bacterium
GGTCGTCGTCGTGCCGGACTTCCTCTCCACGGCCGGCCCGCTTCTTGCCGCGATGGATCCATCCGGCGGGGATCCGCTCGAGCGGGTGCAATCCGCCGTCGCCGCACTCGCCGCCGAGGGTACGAACCTCTGGATGGCCGCCACGCTCGCGGCCGAGGCCTCCCTGCAGTCCTGGCAGGACACTCTCCCCTTCGGCCGCCCCCTCGCCTGACCCTTCTGTGTGCGCTCAGCACCGCATTGCGGTGCTGAGCGCACACAGAACCGGTCAGAGCAGCCGGGTGCGGAAGAGGTCGAGCACCTGTTCGAGGGCGTCGTGGGTGGGGTGACCGGGCTCGTCGACGAGGTGCTCGGTGAGCACCGAGTGGGCCATGCGGGGGATGCCGTGGGGGTTGCCCTTCGACGAGTCGATCTCCACGCCCACGAAGCGGTCGCCGAGCGCCTCGCGCAGGTGGGCGAACCGCGCTGCGGGCACGAGCTTGTCGGCGGTGAAGCGCAGGCCGAGCACGCACAGGTCGGGCTCCGCGGCCATGCGATCCTGCACCTTGGTGAGGTCGTCCGGGCTCAGGTAGAGGCTGGCACGGGCCTTTCTGGTGAAGCCGAGGGGCAGCGACGGCTGGCTCATCACCGGGGCGACGACCGACGCGTCGGGCAGCATGGCCAGGGCGAAGTTGCCGGTGAAGCACATCCCGACAACGCCCACGCCGGGGCCGCCGCAGCGCTCGTGCTCGTGGCTGGCGAGGGCCTTGCACCACGCGACGATGGGGCTCGTCTTGCCGGTGGCCCACGCCGAGAACTCCTTCGAGACGCACGCCGGGGGCATGGCCCGCAGCGTGGTGCCCAGCGTCATCCCCGCACCAGGGATGCCGAACAGGTGCGGGAGCACCGCCGTGCACCCCAGCGCCACGACACGATCCGCGAAGTCGATCACCGACGGGGTGATGCCCGGCATCTCCGCCAGAACCAGCACCGCAGGGCCGGTCCCCCGTCGGTAGACGGCGCGCTGCTTGCCGCCCCACGCGAACGAGCTCTGCTCATACCTACCGAGATCTCCCATGGCGGCGCACCGTACCCGCGCCACGACCGGGCAGACTCACCGACCGTGCACCCCTTCCGCTTCGGCATCCAGTGCAAGGAGCCCGCCGACGCAGCGGGCTGGCCCGCGCTCGCTCGCAAGGTCGAGGACCTGGGCTGGTCGACGCTGACGGTGGCCGACCACTTCGACGACCAGCTGGCCCCGATGCCCGCGCTCATGGCCGCCGCCGCGGCCACGACCTCGCTGCGAGTCGGGACGATGGTGCTCGCCAACGACTACCGCCACCCGGTGGTGCTGGCCAAGGAGGCGGCGACCCTCGATGTGCTCACCGCGGGTCGCTTCGAGCTCGGCATCGGGGCCGGTTGGATGACGACCGACTACGAGGGCGCCGGGATCGCGCTGGAGCGCCCCGGCGTTCGCATCGACCGGCTCGCCGAGGCGCTCGAGGTGATGCGCGGCCTGTGGGCGGGCGGACCGTGCTCCTTCGCTGGCGCGCACTACCGCGTGCAGGACCTCGTCGGACAACCGATTCCGCTCACCGCGGGCGGCCCTCCGATAGTGATTGGTGGCGGTGGTGAGCGCGTGCTGCGCCTCGCCGCCCGCACGGCCGACATCGTGGCGCTCAACGTGAACCTCAAGGCCGGCGTGATCGACGAACGGGCCTTTCCGGACGGAACGCCCACCGCCACCGATCGCAAGCTGGCGTGGATCCGCGAGTCGGCCGCCGACCGCTTCGACCAGCTCGTGCTGCAGGTGCGGGTGCACCTTGCCGTGGTCACCGACGAGCGCGACACGGTGATCGCGGAGATGGCACCGGCCTTCGGCCTCACGCCGGCCGAGGCCGGCGAGACCCCGCACGCCCTGATCGGCAGCGTCGAGCAGATCTGCGACCAGCTCGTGGAGCGCCGCGAGCGCTGGGGCATCTCCTACCTCGGCATGTCCGGCGACCAGCTCGACGCGTTCGCGCCCGTGGTGGCCCGCCTCGCCGGCACCTGACCCAGCCCGTGGGTCGGCGGTCTGCACCGGGGCTCAGGGAGTCGGCTTCGGGGGCCTGGGGCTCGCCCCCGAGCAAGCTCCGTCGAGGTCCCTCCGGGTTGTGAGCGAGCCGTCAGCAGGTGGCGTCGAGGGCGACGCCGATGAGGCCGCCATCGGTTGCCCCGCTGCCGGGGGCGCTGGCCAGTCCGCTGGCGGTCATGCCGTTCGACCGGGTTCGCACGAGGGCCGATGCGACCTTCGGATCGCGCAGGTCGGTGACCTGTCCGTTCACCTCGATGCGTTGGACCTGCAGGATCCGAGCGGCGTCGGTGTAGGTGACCGTGTCGGTGTAGGTGACGACCGCAGTGCCCGTCGCGAAGCGCTGCAGCTCGACGGTGAAGGCCACCCCCGAGCCCGTGGTGCCAGCGCCCACCAGCGACACGAGCGCACGAGCTCCGGTCGGCGCGGCGGGATCCGGTGCAAGTCGGCAGTCGGTGACGGCGAACGAGCTCGTCGTTCCTCCCACCACGACGACACCCGTGCCGGCGCGCGACGGCGGCGGCAGCCGGGGCACCTCGGGCCGCCCCAGGGTCGACGCGGTGCCGACGTCCCCCGTGCCGGGCGGCGTCGTCGATTGCCCACCGCCGGAGCACCCGACGACCGCGGCGGCGGACACCGCCGCGGCGACCAGCCGACGGCCCCACCCGCCGCGATGGAGCGCGGGACGCCTCACGCAAGCATCCGCCACATCGTCCACCGTCAGCTCACCGGTTGCGCCGGCGGGCGGCCTTCTTCTCGGCCCAGCGAGCGGCGCGGCTCTCGTACTGCCGATGCAGCACGCGACCGTCCTGCCACAGGAACCAGCGCAGGGCGCCGTAGCTGAGGGCGTAGATCGGTACGAGGATCGGGGCGAAGCCGAAGACCAGGAACACGAGCCCCGTGGCGGCGCCAACCACCACGTTGTAGGGGAACGGGTGGGCGGCCTGCAGGTCGTCGAGCTTCTCGAGGCGGCTGCGCCGGTCGCCCTGGTCCACTGCGCCGCTCACTCCCACTCGATCGTGCCGGGCGGCTTCGAGGTGACGTCGAGCACGACTCGGTTCACCTCGCGCACCTCGTTGGTGATGCGCGTGGAGATGTCGGCCAGCACGTCGTAAGGGATCCGGGTCCAGTCCGCCGTCATGGCGTCCTCGCTCGACACCGGGCGCAGCACCACGGGGTGGCCGTAGGTGCGACCGTCGCCCTGCACGCCCACGGAGCGCACGTCGGCGAGGAGCACCACCGGGCACTGCCAGATCTCGCGGTCGAGGCCTGCGGCCGACAGCTCCGCTCGGGCGATGGCATCCGCGGCACGCAGCACGTCGAGACGCTCCTGGGTGACCTCACCCACGATGCGGATGCCGAGCCCCGGACCGGGGAACGGCTGGCGCCACACGATGGCCTCGGGGAGCCCGAGCTCGAGGCCGACCTTGCGCACCTCGTCCTTGAAGAGGGTGCGGAGCGGCTCGATCAGCGCGAACTCGAGGTCGTCGGGGAGGCCACCGACGTTGTGGTGGCTCTTGATGTTGGCGGTGCCGGTGCCGCCGCCGGACTCGACGACGTCGGGGTACAAGGTGCCCTGCACGAGGAAGTCCACGGTCTCGCCGTGAGCACCCGCCTCGGCGATCACCTCGCGGGCCGCCTCCTCGAACACTCGGATGAACTCACGACCGATGATCTTGCGCTTCTCCTCGGGGTCGGTGACCCCGGCCAGCGCGGTGAGGAACCGGGCCTGCGCGTCCACGACCTTCAGGTCGACGCCGGTGGCCGCCACGAAGTCGCGCTCCACCTGCTCGGGCTCGTCGGCCCGCAGCAGACCGTGATCGACGAACACGCACGTGAGGCGGTCGCCGACCGCCCGCTGGACGAGGGCCGCGGCCACCGCCGAGTCCACGCCGCCAGACAGGCCGCACAGGACCCGCTTGTCGCCCACCGTGGCCCGGATGGCGGCCACCTGCTCCTCGATGACGTTGCTCATCGTCCACGACGGCTGGGCGCCGGCGATCTCGTACAGGAAGTGCTCGAGCACCGCCTGACCGTGCTCGGAGTGGAGCACCTCGGGGTGGAACTGCACGCGGGCGTGCCGCAAGCCCGGGTGCTCGAAGGCCGCCACCGCCGCGCCCGCGGAGCGGGCGGTGACGGCGAAGCCCTCAGGAGCAGCGGTGACCGAGTCGCCGTGGCTCATCCACACCGACAGCGCGGCGGGGAGCCCGTGGAAGAGCGTGGAGTCGGGAGCAGTGACGGTGAGCGCCGTGCGACCGAACTCGGCCAGCCCCGTGCGCTGCACCTCGCCTCCAAGGGCGAGGGCCTGCGCCTGGAACCCGTAGCAGATGCCGAACGTGGGCACGCCCGCAGCGAAGAGCGCCGGATCGACGCTGGGCGCCGCCTCGGCGTAGACCGACGACGGCCCGCCCGAAAGGATGATGGCCACCGGGCGCTTGGCCACCATCTCGGCCACGGACATCGTGTGGGGCACGATCTCGCTGTAGACGTGCGCCTCTCGCACTCGGCGGGCGATCAGCTGGGCGTACTGCGCGCCGAAGTCGACGACGAGGACGGGGGCGTCGGCGCCGTGGGTCATTGGAGGGCGACGACCTCGGCCTTCTGGAAGTCCTTCAACGTCTCGTAGCCGCACAGGGCCATCGCACGACGCAGCGCGCCGAAGAGGTTGCGCTGGCCATCGGCTTCGTGCGCCGGCCCGACGAGGATCTCCTCGAGCGAGCCGCGCGGCTCGACGGCCACGCGGTTGCCGCGCGGAAGCGTGGCGTGGACGGCCGTGGTGCCCCAGTGGAACCCACGGCCGGGTGCCTCAGACGCGGCGGCGAGCGGCGTGCCCACCATGACCGCATCGGCGCCGCAGACGACGGCCTTGGCGACGTCGCCGCCGGTGGTCATGCCGCCGTCGGCGATCACGTGGACGTAGACGCCGGTCTCGTCGAGGTGGCGCATGCGGGCGGCGCGAGCGTCGGCGATGGCGGTGGCCATGGGGATGCCCACGCCGAGCACGCGACGGGTGGTACCGGCCGCGCCCGACCCCGCCCCCACGAGCACACCGGCGGCTCCGGTGCGCATCAGGTGCAGCGCCGCCTGGTAGGAGGTGCAGCCGCCCACCACCACGGGGATCTCGTAGTGGCGGATGAAGTCCTTGAGGTTGAGGGGCTCGGTGCCGCGCGAGACGTGCTCGGCCGATACCACCGTGCCCTGGATGACGAGGAGATCGGGTTCGGCCTTGAGGATGTGGGGGGCCAGGCTGAGCGTGCGCTGTGGCGTGCACGCCACGGCGGCGGTGACACCGGCCTCCTTCAGCTCGCGGATGCGCTGCTCGACGAGCTCCGGCTGCACCGGCGCCCCGTAGATCTCTTGCATGCGCTGGGTGGCCTTCTCCTGCGTGAGCGACGCGATCTCCTCGAGCATCGGCTCCGGATCGGCGTAGCGGGTCCAGAGGCCCTCGAGGTGCAGCACCCCGAGGCCGCCGAGACGGCCCAGCTCGCTCGCGATCGCGGGCGACACGACGCTGTCCGACGGCGAGGCCATCACCGGGAGATCGAAGTGGAAGGCGTCGATCTCCCAGGAGATGTCGACCTCCTCCGGATCCCGGGTTCGCCGG
>JBKJSO010000062.1:0-3969 GCA_046595835.1 Acidimicrobiales bacterium
GCCGCAGGTGGGGCCTCCCCCAGCCCTCGACCGCGTCGGGCGGCGGCCGGCGGTGGGGCCGGCGGCAGCGGCAGCGGCAAGGTCGCCGTGCCGATGCAGGGCACCATCGTGAAGATCCTCGTCGAGGTCGGCCAGGCGGTGGAGGCCGGTCAGGCCGTCTGCGTGCTCGAGGCCATGAAGATGGAGAACAACATCGCAGCCGACAAGGCCGGCACGATCAGCGAGATCAAGGTCGCGCCGGGCCAGTCCGTGGGCGCGGGCGACATCGTCGTCGTCATCGACTAGCCCGGCCCCCCGCCAGCGCGCGAGGGAGCTCCACGAAGGCCGCGTACAGGAGGTACACGCCCGTCGCCGCCAGCAGCGCCACGGCCGCTCCCTGCCCCGGGTGGTCGAGCAGCTCGTCGATCAGGGCACCCGACGTCGACAGGGCCGCCGTGGCGGCCACGGCCGCCAGTCCCAGGTCGAGCACGATGTGGAGCGGGTGGGGCGGCGTGTCCTCCTTGCCGAAGCAGCCACACGACCCGATCATCGTGCCCTCGCGCAGCGCCGCTCCCACGAAGGCCGCGAACGCCACGTAGCTCAGGGCCACCAACCACCACACCACGGCTCCGCCGAGGGCGATCGCGGCCGTGCCCAGCGCTAGCTCCGCCGCCGCCCCCGACCGCACGAGCGCCTCGGAGGACGGCAGGCGCAGCGCTCGCAGCGCCCCGACGGTCATGACGGGATCGAGCAGCTTCTGGGCCCCCGCCAGCGCGAGGAGGGCGGCGGCGACCAGGGCCGGACCGGTGACAGCGGGCATCGACGTGCTACTCGGCGGCCTCGGAGAGGACCTCGGACAGGCTCGGGTGCACGAGCAGGCTGTCGACGATGTCGCCCACCGTGAGCCCGTTGGTGACGGCCACCGCCAAGACCGAGATCAGCTCGGCCGCATGACGTCCGACCACGGACCCCCCGAGGACCACACCCGTCGCCGGATCGCTCACGACCTTCACGAACCCACGGCTGTGGCTCTCGATCAGCGCCTTCGGCGATACGGAGAACGGGACCTTGGTGACCCGCACCTTGCGACCCATCGCGAAGGCGTCGGCCTCCGCGAGGCCCACGTCGGCGATCTCCGGCACGGTGAAGATGGCTGACGCCGCCTTGTCGTAGTCGAGGTCTCGATGGGCTCTGGACTGCACGCCCATCACGTGCTCCGCGATCTTGCGCCCCTGCATCGAGGCCACCGAGGACAGCGGGAGCTTCCCGGACAGGTCCCCGGCGGCGTAGATGTGAGCCACGTTGGTGAGACAGCTCTGGTCGACCTGCACGTAGCCGCTGGGATCGACGTCGACCCCGGCGGCATCGAGACCGAGGCCGTCGCTGTTGGGGATCGAGCCGATGGCGAGGAGGGCGTGGGAGCCGCTGGCCGTGCGACCGTCGTCGCAGCGCACCGTCACCGACTCGCCGGCGCGGTCGATCCCGATGGCGCGGGCGCCCTTGAGAAGGTGGACCCCGCGACGCAAGAGCTCGTCCTCGAGGGCGGCCGCGACCTCCGGGTCCTTCTGGGGGAGCACCTGCTGGCGCGACACGATGAGGGTGACCTCGCTGCCCAACGACGAGAACATGTGGACGAACTCCACGCCGGTGACGCCCGAGCCGATCACCACGAGGTGGGCGGGCCAGGTCGCCGGCGGGTAGGCGTCCCTGGTGCACAGCACGCGATCACCGTCGACGTCCGCCCAGTCGGGCAGGCGGGGTCGGCTGCCAGTGGCGAGGAGGATGGCATCGGCCTCGACCTCCACCACGCCGCCGGCGGTGTCGGCCACCACCTCGTGGGGGCCCTTCAGGTGGCCCCGGCCCCGCAGGATGCGCACGCCCTGGCGGTCGAGCAGCTGCTGGGTGCCCAGCTCGAGCTTGTGCTCGATGGCTTCGATGCGGGCCCGTAGGGCCGCGGTGTCGACCTCGGCCTCGGCGACCGTGAGGCCCATCTCGGGCGAGCGGCGCACCGACGCCAGCGCCCCGCCCGTGGCGATCATGGCCTTGGACGGGATGCAGTCGCGCAGGTGGGCGGCGCCCCCGATGATCTCGCTCTCGATCAGGGTCACCTCGGCGCCCAGCCGCGTGGCGTGCGATGCCGCCACGTTGCCGGCGGGACCACCACCGATGATCACGAACCGAAGCGCCATCTCGTCATCGTAGGGGCGGTCACGACGGGGCTCGTCCGTTTCGCTCCCCGAACAGGCCCCTCCTAGGCTCCCAGCCAGTGAACGAGCGAAGCGAGCGAACCACCAGCGACGACGAGCCGACCCTGGACGACTGGCGAGCCCTCGCCAGCAAGGACCTCAAGGGTGCCGACCCCGACACGCTGGTCTGGGAGACGCCCGAGGGCATCCCTGTGCGCCCCCTGTACACCGAGGCCGACCTCGAGGGAGTGGAGCACCTCGGCGGCTTGCCCGGGTTCGCCCCGTTCGTGCGTGGGCCGCGCGCCACGATGTACGCCGGCCGGGCCTGGACGATCCGGCAGTACGCCGGGTTCTCCACCGCTGAGGAGTCCAACGCGTTCTACCGCCGCAACCTCGCAGCAGGGCAACAGGGCGTGTCGGTGGCCTTCGACCTCGCCACGCATCGCGGCTACGACTCAGACCACCCGCGGGTGGTGGGGGACGTCGGAAAGGCTGGCGTGGCCATCGATTCGGTCGATGACATGAAGATCCTCTTCGACGGCATCCCCCTCGACAAGATGTCGGTGTCGATGACGATGAACGGAGCGGTGCTCCCGGTGCTCGCCTGCTTCGTGGTGGCCGGTGAGGAGCAGGGCGTGGGGCAGGACCAGCTCAGCGGCACGATCCAGAACGACGTGCTCAAGGAGTTCATGGTTCGCAACACCTACATCTACCCGCCTGAGCCGAGCATGCGGATCGTGGCCGACATCATCCAGCACACGTCGCAGCACATGCCCCGCTTCAACTCGATCTCGATCTCCGGCTACCACATGCAAGAGGCGGGAGCGACGGCCGATCTCGAGCTGGCCTTCACGATCGCCGACGGCCTCGAGTACGTGCGCTACGCGGTCGATCGCGGCCTCGACATCGACGAGTTCGCCGGACGGGTCAGCTTCTTCTTCGCCATCGGCATGAACGTGTTCATGGAGGTGGCCAAGCTGCGAGCGGCGCGCCTGCTCTGGCACCGGGTGATCGAGCCGTTCGCGCCGAAGCGGGCGAGCTCGCTCATGCTGCGGACGCACTGCCAGACGAGCGGCGTGTCGCTCACCGAGCAGGACCCGTACAACAACATCGTGCGCACCACCGTCGAGGCCCTTGCCGCGGTGCTCGGTGGCACACAGAGCCTGCACACGAACTCCTTCGACGAGGCCCTCGGTCTTCCTACGGAAACCTCCGCCCGCATCGCGCGGAACACGCAGCTCATCATCCAAGAGGAGACGGGCATCCCAGCCGTGGTCGATCCGCTGGGTGGCTCGTACTACGTGGAGGCCCTCACCAAGGACCTGGCCGAGCGGGCCTGGACCATCATCGAGGAGGTCGAGGGCCTAGGCGGCATGACCAAGGCCGTCGCCTCCGGGATGCCCAAGCTGCGCATCGAAGAGGCCGCCGCCCGGCGCCAGGCCCGCGTCGACCGTGGCGACGAGGTGATCGTCGGTGTCAACAAGTACCGCTCCGAGCATCCCGATCACGTCGACGTGCTCGACATCGACAACACCATGGTGCGCGATCAGCAGGTCGCCCGCCTCGCCCAGGTGCGAGCCGACCGCGATGACGCCGCGTGCGAGAAGGCGCTGGCGGCGCTGCGCGACGGGGCGGCCGGCACCGCCAACCTGCTCGCCCTGTGCATCGATGCGGCCCGAGCGCGGGCCACCGTGGGCGAGATGAGCGACGCCATGGAGGAGGTGTTCGGCCGTCACCACGCGCAGATCCGTACGATCTCGGGCGTGTACGGCTCCGCCTTCAAGGACGACGAGGGGTTCGCCGC
>JBKJSO010000097.1:0-3904 GCA_046595835.1 Acidimicrobiales bacterium
CACCTTCGCCGGGTGCGACAAGAGCCTCCCCGGCATGCTCATGGCGGCGGCCCGCGTGAACCTGCCAGCGGTCTTCCTCTACGGCGGCTCGATCCTGCCCGGCTCGCACAAGGGCCAGGCCACCGACATCGTGTCGGTGTTCGAGGCGGTCGGCGCCCACGCGGCCGGCATGATCGACGACGCCGAGCTCGATGCCATCGAGCGCGGGGCCTGCCCGAGCGAGGGCAGCTGCGCTGGCATGTTCACGGCCAACACGATGGCGTCGGTGGCCGAGGCCATCGGCATGTCGTTGCCCGGCTCGTCCACGCCACCCGCGCCCGACAGCCGGCGCGACGACTTCGCCTACGCATCGGGGCAGGCGGTGGTGCGCCTCCTCGAGCAAGGCATCCGGCCGCGGCAGATCATGACGAAGGACGCGTTTGAGAACGCCATCGCCGTCGTGATGGCGCTCGGCGGCTCCACCAACGCCGTGCTCCACCTCCTGGCCATCGCCGCCGAGGCGCGGGTCGATCTCGAGCTCGACGACTTCAACAAGGTCGCCGCCCGCGTGCCGCACATCGCCGATACCAAGCCGCACGGCAAGTACCACATGATCGACATCGATCGCATCGGCGGCATCCCCGTCGTGATGCGGCACCTGCTCGATGCCGGTCTGCTCCACGGCGACTGCCTCACGGTGACCGGCAAGACGGTGGCGGAGAACCTGGCCGAGATCGCCCCGCCCGAGCCCGACGGCGAGGTCATCCACCCGCTGTCGGCCCCGATCCACGCCGTCGGTGGCATCGCCGTGCTCAAGGGCTCGCTGGCGCCGAAGGGCGCGGTCGTGAAGGTGGCCGGCATCGACCACGAGCGGTTCGAAGGTCCGGCCCGGGTGTTCGACGGCGAGGACGCCGCGATGGCCGCGGTGCTCGGCGAGCAGATCAACGCCGGCGACATCGTGGTCATCCGCTACGAGGGCCCCAAGGGCGGACCCGGCATGCGCGAGATGCTCGCCATCACCGGTGCGATGAAGGGCGTCGGGCGCGGTGGCGATGCGGCGCTCATCACCGACGGTCGGTTCTCAGGTGGCACGCACGGGTTCTGCATCGGCCACGTCGCTCCCGAAGCCGTCGACGGCGGGCCCATCGCCTTCGTGGAGGAGGGCGACCGCATCGCGATCGACACGGTCAGCCACACCATCGACCTGCTCGTCGACGACGCCACCCTCGCCGAGCGGCGAGCCAGCTGGAAGCTCCCCGAGCCTCGCTACACGAGCGGCGTCCTCGCCAAGTACGCGCGCCTCGCGGCCGGCGCTGACCGCGGCGCTATCACCGAGGCCTGAGCAGTCCCACGGGGTTGTCGGGCGGGTTTGTGGGCGCAGCGCCCACAAAACCGCCCGAGTTCACCGGGCGACCACGAGCGCGAGCAGCCCCGTCAGCACGAAGCACCCGAGCGCGCTGATCGCAGCGCGTCGGGCGACGTCGATCGACCTTGCCATCGGCTCGTTCCGACGTCGTCGCAGAACAGCCACCAGAGCGCTGGCGCTGGCGAGCTGGGACATCAGCAGGCCCGCCAGCGCTGAGCCCTTCACCCAGAGGGAGGCAGAGGCACCAGGAGGATCTCCAGGGTCGGCCACCGACCAGGTGATCGGTCGGGCGACGGCGTCGTTCGTCGCGACGGCATCGTCGATGGTCAAGGGCAGCGGCACCATGCGTGCTGAGGGCAGCAACACGAGGGAAGAAGCCGAACGGGGGAGTGAGAACTCCAGCTCGCGCCTGAACGTCGTCCCGGCGCGGACGTTCTCGAGGAAGGTCCGCACCTGCATGGGCGGGTCGATGCCCTCAGTGGCGAACTTGGACGTATTCGGCGTCATGACGTCGTAGGCGGCGGACGGGAGGTGAACGGTGAGGAAGAGGCCGTGCTTGTCCGGCCCCGGACCGAGGATGTACAGGGAGGCGTCTCGGAGCTCTGCATTGGCTGGAACGCGCACCGACATCGTCAGCCGGGCCCGGTAATCACCCGACGGGAGCAGCCGCACCTGCATCGCGGCCCTGGGCCGCAGGTACCAGTCCATCTTGTCGGCGCCGTAGTTCTGGAACGAGATCATCAGGCCGCGGTCGCTGAGAGCTCCCGCGATCCCCAGCTTCTCCCAGACCGACTCGAGCTCGGATCGCGCACTCCAGAGCATCACATGGCGGCCCTTGCTGGCGGTGAGGAGCGCGTCCGCGAGATCGGCGGCGGCGATGCTGCGATCGGTGAGGGACGCAAAGACCGCCTTCGCGATATCTCCCTGGAGCGAGACGCGCTCGGGACGCTCCTCGACGGTCTGGAACTCTCGGTAGCTCTCGTGAAGCACCTGGGCCAGGACGTTGTGAGCGCTGATCTTCCGTCCGGCCACGGTGACTCCTCCGGTGACGCGCAGCACATCCTTCAGCGCAAGAGCATCCACCACGACGACGCCGTCGAGGTCCGTGATCCCTCGCGCTGCCATCATCGCCAGCGCGACTGGCCCCATGACGGCCAGGTTGGGCGAGCGGGTCGTGGAGCGAATGTCGATGCCCACGCCGGTCGGCCGGTAGATCTCGCCGATGTCGCCCGGCAGGGGCACCGAGGCGGGGAGCCTGAGATCGCTCGCGGGGATCACGTCACCCAGCTCGATCTCGCCCTGGTCGAAGGTCAGCACACCGGCGCTGAGGGCGAGACCCGCCCCGCCCGCCATCTCGGCGTTGTTGGCCGCCAGCAGCAGAAGGGAGCTCGGGCCGGCCAGCAGCTCGCGCACCGGCACGACGAGCGCTCGGCCATCCTGGAGCTTGGAACGGGCGCGCACGACGGAGGACGCGAGATCCTCGTGGGCTTGCTGCAGTGGTGGGAGAAGTCCCGGTGGTCGACGGAGGTCGACGTTCCGGAGCTGTGCGTCGATGCGGTCGATCTCCTCGAGCGCGACGTCGAGGAGGGCAATTCGACCGGCGGGCGCGCCCGCCTGCGACAGCTTTGGGTCGATCCGGCGCGCCGCGCGGGCACCCGTTGCCCCGAGCTCAGCCGTCACGTCGGCGATGCGCCGGATACCGTCGATCTGGTCATGCAGCACAGGCAGCGTGCTGAGCAGACGGAGGGGCACGCTGTCATGGGCGCGGGCGTCGGCCCGCTCGAAGTGTGCCGCAGCCCTGTCGCCGAGCGCTGTGAGACCGACCGTCGACGCCGCGTCGAGGGTCAGGTCGTCAAGGGTGCTTCGGCCCTTCTGGAGATCCGTCCTGATCTGGAGGAGGTCCCATGCCAGCAGGGCGACGAAGCAGACCGCGACCGCGGCTGCGCCGATCGCGAGAGCGCGCCAGGCGCGGCGAGATCGGAACAGCGCTGTGGTCGGTTCAGGCGCGCCGAGCGGAACGGCGCACGGCGAAGGCCGCCGCGCCGAGTCCGAGGCCGCCGAGCAGGAGCAGCTCGGAGTCGCCACCCGTCAAGGCGAAGCCTGTGCCGCCGACGCTGCCCGCGTCGGGGGCAGGCGTGGCCGCAGTGGTGGTGGTCGTAGCGGCGGGATCGCTCGGGTCTGACGGGTCGCTCTGCGCATGGACCGGCTGGGCGAACATGGCCATCCCCGCCGCGCTCATCAGGCCGGCCACGGCGAGGGCTCGAACCTTTCGGACACGATCGTTCGACATCCCCATGCGCTGGCTCCTCAGATCGTCAGGTGGGCCGAGATCGGGTGGTTCGACCCAATTCGGTTCTTCGTCATACCGTAGCCAAGTTCCTGCCACCCTCAGGCCATCCTGCCTGTAGGTCCGGCCTGGCCTCGGCGCAGACCGGCTTGCCCGGCACACCGGAGCCAGGGGTACACTGCCGCCCGTGGCACGTCCGACCATCCTGGTAGTCATCTAGCGCACCCGCGACCAGCTCGCTCGTGCGCCCCTTCGACCTCCCAGCCGGGAGG
>JBKJSO010000169.1:0-9939 GCA_046595835.1 Acidimicrobiales bacterium
TGGACGCGCCGGGGTGGTCGGCGGTAAGGCACGCTCCACCGCCCCTCCGGTCGGGCCTCTGAACTGCCTGTTGTGGGCCCCCAGGGGATCGAACCCTGAACCCGCGGATTAAAAGTCCGCTGCTCTGCCAATTGAGCTAGGGGCCCGCTGCACGGACAGCGCCGGGAGCAACGAACAGCACCCGGATGAGATCCGTACCCGGTGCATCGTAGTGGCGCGCCGGTGCGTGCGAGCATCCGGCAGTGCTGTGGCGCCGCGAGCATCGATGTGTCGTGACGGGTCGCTCTCAGGCAGCACCCGAGCGGTAGTGCTCGACGATCTCCACGAACTGCTCGGGTTCGACGGTCGCGGCCGTGATCGTGTGGGCCTTTCCGTTCGGGCTCTTCAACGTCGTCTTCCAGGCGCGCGAGCCGGGCTTGCCGGTGATCACCACGTCAGCCTTCGGGTCGCGGAGGTCCCAGGTCTCGGACTTCGAGCCGCGGGACACTTCCAGGGTGCCGTTGCTGATCGAGACGATCGCAGGCGTCCAGTTCAGTAGTGCCCACCAGGCGCCCATGGCGAGCACGGTCAGTCCGCCGGCCGCGGCCACGGCCTGGGGGCCGCCAGCGGAGACCGCCCAGAAGATCGCGATCACGGCACCGACGGCGAAGATCGTGAAGAAGGTGCCGAAGAGGTAGCTCAGCGCGTTGCCGGGTCGGAACTCGACGAACCGGGGGATCGGCTCGCCCGACATCGCCGCCGGGCCAGCCGCGGCCTTCGGCTCGGGCTCGGGCTCGGGCTCCTCGACCGGGTCTGCCCGGTCGTCGGACGCAGTCTCGTCGTCGAGCTCGAGGTGCCCGCCCTCGGCGATGAAATCCTCGATCGCTTCCTCGTCGGCGTGGGTCGCCGGATCGGACGCTTCGAAGTGGTCGGTCGCGTCGTCACTCTGGTGAGGGATCTCTTCAGCCGGCTCGGCGTCGTCGGGGGTGTACACGACGAGCGGTTCGGTCCAAGCGACCTCGACCTCGGCTTCTTCTAGGACGCCGAGTGCCGCGGTCTCCTCGCCCTGGTCCGCGGGCTCGAGTGCTTCGCCGACCGGCGCGGGCTCGTCGTGCTGCTGGATCTCGACATCGGCTGGGGTCGGCTCCTGATGGGTGTCGTCGTCCTGGTCGGTGATCCTGGCCGTCGCGGCGCGCGGGACCGCTGCGGCGGCTGACCGCGATGCCGACGGTGCGACCCCGGTGATGCCGGCGAGGGCGGCGGTGGCCGCACCACGGGACGGCGCCTGCGGAGCGGCAGCACGGGCTGAGCGCTCAGCGGTCTGGCGCTCCCACTCCGCGCGTTCGGCGGCGATCCGCTCCTTCTCGGTGCGCTGAGCGGCGATCCGCTCCTGCTGCTCCTTCATCGCCTGGGCGCGGCGCTGCTCACGCTCCTCGGCCAGGGCGCGCTCATAGGCCGCCTTCTCCTCGGCCAGGCGCTCCTTCTCGCGCAGAGCCGCTTCGCGGCGGGCTGCGATGGCGGCGAGACGTGCGGCCTCGGCCTCCTCAGCAGCAGCACGCTCGGCAGCCTCCTGCTCGGCGGCGAGCCGCTCGGCCTCCAGACGCTCCGCTTCGAGCCGCTCGGCCTCCAGACGCTCCTCCTCGGCCCGGAGGGCGGCGAGGCGCTCGGCCTCGGCCTGAGCGGCAGCGGCCTGCTCGGCGGCGAGGCGCTCGGCCTCGGCCCGCTCGACGGCGAGGCGCTCGGCCTCGGCCTGCTCGGCGGCGAGGCGCTCGGCCTCGACCCTGGCCGCCTCGAGCCGCACGGCCTCGGCGTTCTGGGCAGCGATCCGGTCGTTCTCGAGCCGGATTGCCTCGGACTTCTCTGCAGCCAGTCGGCGCAGCTCGGCCTTCTCAGCAGCGATCCGGACCCGCTCGGCTTCCTCGGCGGCGATGCGCTCGGCCTCGAGACGTGCGAGCTCGAGCTCCTGGGCAGCGATCCGTGCGGCCTCGAGGCGGGCGGCCTCGGCAGCTTCGGCCGCCAGTCGCTCCTCCTCCGCCCGGATCGCGGCGATCCGCTCGGCCTCGACGCGCTCGGCCTCCAGCCGGTCGGCCTCGGCCTGCTGGGCGGCTGCCTGCTCGGCCTCGATCCGGTCCCGTTCGGCCTGCTCGGCGGCGAGGCGCTCGGTCTCGATCCGGATCGTCTCGAGTCGTTCTACCTCGGCCTTCTGGGCAGCGACGCGAGCCTTCTCGATCCGCTTCGCCTCCGCCCGCTCGGCGGCGATGCGCGCCTTCTCGGCAGCAATGGCCGCGATGCGGACCTTTTCCAAACGAGCCGCCTCGGCCACCTGGGCGGTGATCCGCTCGGCCTCGATACGAGCGGCCTCGATCGACTCCGCGATCAGGCGTTGCTTCTCGGCTTTCAGCGCGGCGAAGGCGAGACCCTCCAGGCGGCCTGCTTCGGCCTCCTGGGCGGTGATCCGATCGGCCTCGATCCGGGCGGCCTCGGTCGCCTCGTCGGACAACCAGCGCTCGTGCGCCTGGATCTCAGCGATCCGGATCGCTTCCAGCCGACCGGCTTCGGCCTCCTGGGCCGTCAGTCGCTCGGTCTCGATCCGTGCGGCCTCTTCGGCCTCTGCGGCGAGGCGTGATTTCTCTGCCTTGACCGCTGCGCGACGGGCCTGGTCGGCTCGCCGCTTCTCCTCCAACTCCGCCTCGATGCGCTCGGCGTCGAGACGCGCTGCTTCGGTGGCCTCGGCTTCTCGCCGCTCCTGCTCGGCCTGCAGAGCCGCGCGGCGCTCCTTCTCGCGCTCGATGGCTTCCTGGCGGGCGCGCTCGAGGCGCTCGCGCTCGGCCTTGGCGCGCTCGGTTTCCTGGGCCGCCCGCCGCTGCTCCTCGGCCTGGAGAGCCGCGAGCCTGGCGGCCTCTCGTCGTTGAGCCGCCTCTCGGATCGCCTGGAGGCGCTGCCGCTCGGCCTCCTCGACGGCCAGTCGCTCCCGCTCGGCCTTCTCCAGGGCCTGGCGCGCGGCCTCGGCGCGGATCGCCTCGAGCCGTTCGGCCTCGCGCCGCGCTGCGTCCTCAGCGGCGCGCCGCTCGGCCGCGAGTCGTGCGGCTTCGGCGGCCTCGGCGGCCTTCAGTTCGGCGGCGATACGCGCAGCCTCGGCCTTCTCGGCGGCGATCCGGTCACGCTCGGCCTTCTCCGCGGCCCGTGCTGCGGCTGCGATCCGTTCCTGCTCGACGGCGATGCGGGCGGCTTCGGCTTCGGCGGCGGCGCGCTGCTCGGTGGCGATGCGTGCGGTCTCGGCTTCCTCAGAGGCAATGCGGGCGGCTTCGGCTTCCTCGGCGGCGCGCTGCTCGGCGGCGATGCGTGCGGCTTCGGCTTCGGCGGCGGCGCGCTGCTCGGCGGCGATCCGGGCAGTTTCAGCTTCCTCAGCAGCGCGTTGGTCCTCGGCAATGCGGGTGATTTCAGCTTCCTCGGCGGCGAGGCGCGCAGCCTCAGCCTCTTCGTCCGCGGCCCGGAGGTCGTCCGCCACCCGGCGCTCGTCGGCGAGGCGGGCGGCCTCGGCCTGCTCGGCCGCAGCCCGCTCGGCGGTCAGACGCCGATGCTCGTCGCGCTCGGTGGCGAGTCGCTCGTTCTCGGCACCGTGCTCGTCCCGGTCGGGATCGTCCTCCGCCGCGGGCTCCACCGGTGCAGGCTCCTGCTCCGAGACGTGGGCCGGAACGACCTTGCGGGCCGCAGCGGCTTCCTCCTCGGAGGCGAGGAACGAGTCGAGGAAGGCGAGGGGTGCCTCACCGCCGTCGACGTCGCGGTCCCAAGGGGCGTCCTCGGCATCCTTGCGGCGCCGGCCGCCGGCAGGGGCTGCCTCGTCGTGAGCCCCGACGTCGGTGCTGTCGGTGCTGTCGGTGCTGTCGGTGTCGCGGATTGCTCGGAGCTCGCCGGTGGCCCACGGCTCCATCGGGAACCTGTCGGCGACGTCGTCGGCCCAGGTCGTCACCCGAGGCAGGTCGGGCTCGGGTGCCTCAGGAACCTCGACTTCCTCGCTCGCGAACAGAGGGCGGCGCTCGACCGGGTCGACCCCGGGCTCACCGATCACCTGTACCCAGGCATCGGCTTCGACTGGCGTCGTGGCGTCGTCTGCGGCGGGAGTGATTGGCTCCGGACCGGCGTCCTTGCCGCGCCCGCGTCGTGCGAAGCGGCCCTTGCGGGGTGCCGGTTCCTCGTCGTCGGGGACGAACGCGTCGCCGTCCTCGATCGCCGTACTGAGGACCGAGAGCGGGTCGTACGGCGTGAACTGGTCGGGGAGCACCGACTCGCCGGACGGGGGCTGGTGGGCGACGTCCTCGAGGGCCTCGAACGCGACCTTCAGCGGGTCGATCACGTCCTCGCTGTCGGCGTGGGAGCCAGGGGTGCCCGCCTCTTCAGGGTCGACGGAGCCCGCACGGCGACCACGTGCCACGACCCACCCCTTCCCTGGATCGCCCGGGCGCCCGGACGATGTTCAACTGCCACCTGAACACTCGCATGTTTGCGTGCTGATTGCCGCACTTCGCAACCAATTGTCACATCTGGGTCTCGGTACATTTCAACGAACCACAGTATGAATCGACACGCAGTCCCCGGCATGGTCACGCGAACAGTCGGACAATGTTGTCGAACTCTGACAGATCAGCGCCGCTCAGGCGTGACAGAACGCGCTGGCTTGGTAGTGTCGTGGCAACAGGTGCAAGTTCCAGCGCTTTAACGAACGCGGTTGGGGTTTGTGATCCAACGGCGTTTCTTCTCTTTGCGAGGCGGGACGACGTATCACCGCATCTGTGAAGAGGCGTCCGAGGTGGTCGTCTCTCGTCCCGATAAGGAGAACAACCAGCATGGCTCAGGGCACCGTTAAGTGGTTCAACGCCGAAAAGGGCTTCGGCTTCATCGCTCAGGAAAACGGCGGCGACGACGTCTTCGTCCACTACTCCGCGATCCAGACCAACGGCTACAAGTCGCTCGACGAGAACCAGAAGGTCGAGTTCGACGTCACGCAGGGCCCGAAGGGCCCGCAGGCGGAGAACGTTCGCCCGATCTGATCGATCGTCACGCAGCAGCAGTCCGGAGGGCTTCGACCGTTTGGTCGGAGCTCTTCGGCTTTTGGGTGTAAGAACGTCCTAGGGCGTCGCAGACGCGCCCCAGTCCAGCCAGGAGGCGGCAGTGTCCGGTGACCCGCTCGACGTCGAGCTCGAGGACACCGACCTGCTCGACGAGGTCGACCTGACGACCACCCTGATCGCCGCCGCCAATCAGTCCGACGGTCCGCTGGCGGTCGAGGAGATCGACAAGCTCCTGGGCCTCCGGTGACACCAGGCGGGCCGGAGGTCTGTGCGATCAAGGCTAACCGGGACTCGACCGCGTACGCTCAGATCAGCCTTCCCGGGCCGCCGGTGGACGCCGCGGCTTGCACCTCCGTCGTACTGACCACCTAGCATGTGTGCCGTTCTTGTCCTGCTCTCCAGGAGTTCACCGTGGCGTTCAAATTCAAGCCGGTCGATACTGCCTTCTACACGTTGCTCACCGCCCAGGCGGGGCACCTTGTAGACGGTGCTGCGCTGTTGGTCGAGCTGCTCGACCAGGGCACCGACCGCCAGGACCTGGCGAGCCGGATGCGCGAGGCCGAGCACCAGGCCGACGAGACCACCCACGAGGTCGTACGGCGGGTGAACAGCACCTTCGTCACGCCGTTCGACCGTGAGGACATCTACGCCCTGTCCTCCGGCTTGGACGACGTCATGGATTTCATGGAGGAGGCCGTCGACCTGGTCTTTCTCTACGAGGTCAGCGATCTTCCCAGCGGGGTGACCGAGCAGATCGAGGTCATCCAGCGATGTGCCGAGCTGACCGCGGACTCGATGCCACGCCTGCAGAGCATGAAGGACCTCGAGGAGTTCTGGATCGAGATCAACCGTCTCGAGAACACCGGTGACAAGAGTTACCGTCGGATCCTGGCCAAGCTCTTCAGCGGCCAGTACGAAGCCCTCGAGGTCATGAAGCTGAAGGACATCGTGGACTCGCTGGAGTCGGCGATCGACGCTTTCGAGCGGGTCGCCAACATCGTGGAGCAGATCCACGTCAAGGAGTCCTGACCGGTGGACCTCGCCATCGTCATCGCGGTGGTCGTGGTGGCCCTGGTGTTTGACTACACGAACGGGTTCCACGACGCAGCCAACGCGATCGCCACGTCGGTCTCGACCCGGGCGCTGACGCCACGTATCGCGTTGGCGCTCGCCGCGGTGATGAACTTCGTCGGCGCCTTCCTCGGTCAGGAGATCGCCAACACCGTCGGCAAGGTGATCACGCCACCGGACAACACCCACGGCCTGGTGGTGGTGATGGCAGGCTTGCTCGGCGCCATCGGCTGGAACCTGCTCACCTGGTACTACGGGCTGCCGTCCTCGTCCTCGCACGCGCTCATCGGCGGTCTGGTCGGGGCGGCGATCGCGTCCGGCTCGACCGTGAAGTGGGACATCATCCGGGAGAAGGTGCTGATCCCGATGATCGCGTCCCCTCTCTTCGGCTTCGCTGCCGGTGCGGTGGTGATGCTGGCGATCATGTGGATCTTCGCCAAGCGGAACCCGCACCGCGTCGGTCGCGGCTTCCGGCTCGCGCAGACCGTCTCGGCCGCGGCGATGGCGCTGGGTCACGGCCTGCAGGACGCCCAGAAGACGATGGGGGTCATCTTCCTCGCGCTGGTCACCGGCGGCTACGCCGCTGCGGAGGACGACCTGCCGTTCTGGGTGATCCTTTCGGCAGCGGCGGCGATCTCGCTCGGCACCTACGCCGGCGGCTGGCGCATCATGCGTACCCTCGGGCGTCGGATCATCCACCTCGACCCCGCCCGCGGATTCGCCGCGGAATCGGTCGCCGCCGGAGTTCTCTACACGACCGCCTTCGCCTTCGAGGCCCCGATCTCGACGACGCACACCATCACCTCGGCCGTGATGGGCGTTGGTGCGACCAAGCGCTTCTCGGCGGTGCGGTGGGGCGTCGCCCGGTCGATCGTCACGGCCTGGGTGCTGACTTTCCCGGCAGCCGGTACGGCGGCCGCGCTGATGTACCTGCTCGCCCACGGGGTCTTCCAGCTGCCCTGACCGCGGCGCCGACCCGGGGTCGAGGGCGGCGTACCGGTTCGGCTCGAGGAGCCCGCCGCCACACAAAAACTGGCGCTGACCGTACGGGATCCCGTTCGGTCAGCGCCAGTTTCACAACCTAGGTTGTGAAACCTCCCGGCTCAGCCGAAGCGGCCGGAGATGTAGTCCTCGGTGCGCTTGTCGCTCGGGTTGCTGAAGATCTTCTTGGTCTGGTCGAACTCGACGAGCAGGCCGGTCCGGTTGCCGGTGGTCTCGTCGGGACGCGCGGTGAAGAACGCCGTCCGGTCGGAGACCCGGCCCGCTTGTTGCATGTTATGGGTGACCACGATGATCGTGTACTGCTCCTTGAGCTCGAGCATCAGATCCTCGACCCGCGAGGTCGCGATCGGGTCGAGGGCCGAACACGGTTCGTCCATCAGGATCACGTCGGGCTGGGTGGCGATCGTGCGGGCGATGCACAGGCGCTGCTGCTGGCCGCCGGAGAGGCCGAACGCACTCTGCTTGAGCTTGTCCTTGACCTCGTCCCACAGGGCCGCCGAGCGCAGCGCGTTCTCCACCAGCTCGTCCATGCTCTCGACCTTCATGCCCGTGACCCGCGGGCCGTAGGCGATGTTGTCGTAGATGGACTTGGGGAACGGGTTGGGCTTCTGGAAGACCATGCCGATCTGGGTACGTACGGCGATGGGGTCGACGCGCTTCTCGTAGATGTCCTGGCCGTGGTAGAGCACCTCGCCATCGACGCGGGCACCTGGCACCAGGTCGTTCATCCGGTTGAGGCAGCGCAGGACGGTGGACTTGCCGCAACCCGACGGTCCGATCATCGCGGTGATCTCGTGACGTCCGTAGGACAGATTGACGTCGTGCACGGCGTGGAAGTCGCCGTAGAAGACGTTGAGGTCCCGGGTCTCCATGACGGGGTTGGTGGGCTGCGCAGAGAGCCTGCGCTCACCGTCGATGTGGACGTCCCCGAACGAGCTCATGTTGGGGAACGTGTCGGCGGATGTGGCTGAAGCCATGTCGGAAGTCTCTCTCACCAGGATCGCTGGAACTTGTTGCGGATGAAGATAGCCAGAGCGTTGAGCCCGAGGACCATCACCAGCAGCACGATGATCGCTGCGGACGCTGCCTGCTGGAGCTCTTCACGCGAGTTGGACGTCAAGGAGTAGATCTGCATCGGCAGTGCGGTGATGCGGCTCATCACGCCCTCGGGGTCGAAGAGCACCGACCCGGCGAGCCCCACCACGACCAGCGGCGCCGCCTCACCGATGGCGCGGGACAGGCCCAGGATGGTGCCGGTGGCGATCCCCGGGATCGCGGACGGCAGCGTCTGCCGCCAGGTCGTCTGCCACACCGTGGCCCCGAGGGCCAGAGATCCCTGACGGATCTCCCCCGGCACCGCGCGGACCGCCTCGCGGGTCGTGATGATGATGACGGGCAGGATCAGGAGCGCCAGGGCGAGGGCGCCGCCAAGCACGATCCCGGCGTTCTGGAAGCCGAGCAGCGCCATGATCGCGACGGCGAGCAAGCCGTAGACGATGGCCGGGACGGCGGCGAGGTTCTGCAGGTTGACCTCGACGAACCGGTTCCACCGCGTGGTGGGGTCGGCGAACTCCTCGAGATAGAGAGCTGCCGAGATGCCGAGCGGCACTGCCATGAGAGCGGTGAACACCATCAGCCACAGGCTTCCCAGGATCCCGGCCCGGAAGCCCGAGGACTCGGGCCGCACGATCGAGGCGTAGTTGGTGAGCAGCTCGCTGTCGAAGCGGCTGGCCCCGTCGATCGCCGTGTTCACGATCAGGCTGATCAGCACCAGAACCCCGAAGAACATGGAGAACCACAAGGCGATCAGGAAGGCGAGCGAGAGCGGCGTCTTGTCCTTGCTCTTGCCGGTGGCCAGGGTGACCTGGCGGGCGGTGGTGGCGGCGATGCTCATGTCAGTAGACCTGCCTGAAACGACGAACGATGCTGATGCTGACGAGGTTCAGCACCAACGTGATGACGAAGAGCAGCATGCCGACGGCGAAGAGATTGTTGTAGGCCACCGAGCCGACGGGGTTCTCCCCGCCTGCCGTCGTCGCCATGAAGCCCGTCATCGTCTGCATGCCGTCGCGCGGATCGAGGCTGAACTGCTTCAGAGCACCCGCAGCGAGCGTCACGATCATGGTCTCGCCGATGGCCCGCGACATGCCCAGAACCACGGCGGCAGCCACCCCGGACAGCGCGGCCGGGAACACCACGCGCAGGCTGGTCTGCATGCGGTTGGCGCCCATGGCCAAGGATCCCTGCCGCATCGCCTGCGGTACGGCCGAGAAGGCGTCCTCTGCCAGCGAGGCGATCGTCGGGATGATCATGACGCCCAGCACGAGGCCGGCGGCGAGGGCGTTGGTGAAGCCGACGTCGAGCGCCAGGATGTCCTGCAGGAGGGTCGGCGTGACGAAGGTGAGGGCGAAGAAGCCGTAGACCACCGACGGCACGCCCGCGAGGAGCTCTACGGTCGGCTTGAGGATCTTGCGAGCGCGCCGCGAGGCGTACTCGGAGAGGTAGAGCGCGGCGCCCAACCCGAGCGGCACCGCGACCAGGAGCGCAATCACCGTGACCATCAGCGTGGCCGTCACCAGCGGCAGCACCGCGTAGGTGCCGTCGAAGGCGAAGAACTCGCCGAACGGCACCTCCTTGAAGAAGTCGAGGACGGGGTCGATCAGAGCCGCGATGATCCCGAACGTGATCGCGATCGAGGCGTACGCCGACAGCTGCAGGACCAGGGTGATGATCCGCTCGCCCGGGCGGGACTTGGGACTGAGGTCGACCGCGGCCGACAGGCCCGTCCCGGAGGACGGACCTGTCGGACCCGCGGTGG
>JBKJSO010000248.1:0-10605 GCA_046595835.1 Acidimicrobiales bacterium
GAGTCGGCGCTGGGGCGGGGGCCGGAGGCGGGGGGCTGGTCCATGGCCCGGCCAGCGTACGGAGCCGGAGCGGGTTGGGGCGACCCGCGGCCACCCGCATAGCGTGACCGCCCGTGACCGACGAGGCGTGGCCCGGCTACCGCACGTTCGACCGCGACGAGTGGGCGAGGCTCCGGGACAACACGCCGCTGTCGCTGGCGGCCCAGGACCTCGCCTCGCTGCGGGGCCTCAACGAGCGGCTCGATCTCGACGAGGTCTCCGACGTCTACCTGCCGCTGTCGCGCCTGTTGAACCTGCGGGTGGCCGCCACCCAGGAGCTAGTCCGCACCACTGACACGTTCCTCGGCCGCCCCCTGCAGCGGGTGCCCTTCCTCATCGGCCTCGGCGGCAGCGTGGCCGTCGGCAAGAGCACGACGGCCCGCGTGCTGCAAGCCCTGCTGGCGCGCTGGCCCGATCACCCGCGGGTCGACCTCGTGACCACCGATGGCTTCTTGCGCCCCAACGCCGTGCTCGAGAAGCGCGGGATCATGGACCGCAAGGGCTTCCCAGAGAGCTACGACGTGAAGCGCCTGATCCGATTCCTCGAGGAGATCAAGCGGGGCGAGCCCGAGGTGCACGCCCCCGTGTACTCCCACGTGGTGTATGACATCGTCGACGGTGAGCAACAGGTGCTGCGCCAGCCCGACATCGTCATCCTCGAGGGCCTGAACGTGCTGCAGACCGGCGCGGCGGCGGGCGACGAGGCTCGCTTCGTGTCCGACTGGTTCGACTTCTCGATCTACGTCGACGCCGAGGAGGCCGACATCGAGCGCTGGTACGTGGAGCGGTTCTTCGCGCTGCGGGAGACGGCCTTCAACGACGAGTCGTCCTTCTTCCGCCACTTCGCGGCGCTGTCCGACGCCGAGCTCGAGGCCACGGCCCGCAGCATCTGGGCCTCGATCAACCGCCCCAACCTGCGCTCCAACATCCTCCCCAGCCGCTCGCGGGCCGACCTCGTGCTGGACAAGGGTCCCGACCACGAGGTGCGCGGGGTGCGCTTGCGGCTTCGCTGAGGCTGTCGACCCAGGTGCTCGTCGCTCGCGCGAGGATTGGCTCCATGCGTGACTGGGTCGTCGGTGGGGCGCTCATCCTGAGCGACGAGGGGGTGCTGCTCGTGCAGAACCGCCGCCGCAACGGCAGCCACGACTGGACACCGCCCGGGGGTGTCATCGACGAGGGCGAGACGATCCTCGGCGGCCTCACCCGCGAGGTGGAGGAGGAGACCGGGCTCCGGGTCACCGAGTGGGCCGGCCCGGTCTACGAGGTGCGCTGCGAGGCGCCCGAGCTGGGTTGGCGGCTGCGGGTGGAGGCCCACGTGGCGGTGGCCTATGAGGGCGAGCTGCACGTCGACGACCCCGACGGCATCGTCGTCGACGCCCGCTTCGTCGACGTAGA
Source organism: Acidimicrobiales bacterium (assembly GCA_046595835.1). Classification (GTDB taxonomy): domain Bacteria; phylum Actinomycetota; class Acidimicrobiia; order Acidimicrobiales; family VFJN01; genus VFJN01. The sequence continues at coordinate 1,435 of JBKJSO010000248.1, forward strand.
GGTGTGCGGCGGCCTCGTCGACGGCGGGCATCCGTGGGTGTGCGAGCCGCTGGGGGAGTGGCTGGCCGAGCGCTGGGACCACCACGAGACACGGCCGTACGGCTTTCACGTCGCCGGCAGCGATCCGCGCAGCCTGGTCGTGACCCGAGCGGAGCCGTGACCCCGCGGGGCGCCCGCACGATCCTGCACGTCGACATGGACGCGTTCTACGCGTCGGTGGAGCAGCTGCGTCACCCCGAGCTGCGGGGCCGGCCCGTGGTGGTGGGTGCCTCCGGTGCGCGCGGTGTCGTGGCGGCCGCGAGCTACGAGGCTCGCGTGTTCGGGATCTACTCCGCGATGTCGTCGGTGCGGGCGCAGCGGCTCTGCCCGCACGCCGTGTTCGTGGCCGGGGACCACGACCACTACGCCAAGGTCAGCAAGGCCATCATGGCGATCTTCAGCTCGTTTACCCCGCTCGTGGAGGCCCTATCGCTCGACGAGGCCTTCCTCGACGTCACCGGCTCGCTGCGCCTCCACGGCGACGGTCCCACCATCGCAGCGGCCATCCGCGCCCGAGTGCTCGCGGAGGAGGGCCTCACCTGCTCCGTGGGTGTGGCCCCGTCGAAGTTCATCGCCAAGCTGGCCTCTGAGGCGGCCAAGCCCAAGGTGGGTCGTCGGGGCGCCGAGCCCGGCCTGGGGGTGAAGGCGGTGGCCGCCGACGAGGTGCTGTCGTTCCTGCACCCCTTGCCGGTGCGGGCCCTCTGGGGAGTGGGGCCCAAGACCCTCGAGAAGCTGCACCGCATCGGTGTGGACACTGTGGGGGAGCTGGCCTCGATCGAGGACCGGGCCGCCATCGCCGCCCTGGGGACGGCCAGCGGCACGCACCTCCGGCGGCTGGCGCAGGGGCTCGACGACCGCGAGGTGGTGCCCGAGCAGCGAGCCAAGTCGATCGGCCACGAGGAAACCTTCGCCCGAGATCACCACTCGCTCGACACCCTCCAGCACGAGCTCGTGCGCCTCGGCGACTCCGTGGCCAGCCGCCTGCGCGGGGCTCGGGCGGCGGGCCGCACCGTGTCGATCAAGGTGCGGTTCCACGACTTCCGCACGATCACCCGATCGGTCACCCTGGCCTCGGCGGTCGACACGGGCCCAGACGTCGTGCGAGCCGCCACCGAACTGCTCAACCGGATCGACCCCACGCCTGGGGTGCGGCTCCTCGGCGTCCACGTGAGCCAGCTCGTCGAGGGCGCCGCCCGCCAGCTCTCACTCGACGACGTCGACGCCCCGTCCTGGGACGACGCCACAGGGGCCATCGATGCCATCCGGGCTCGCTACGGCGCAGATGCCATCGTGCCGGCATCGCTGGTCAGCCCCGGGGGCATCCACATCAAGCGAAGGGGCGACCAGCAGTGGGGCCCCAACGACCTGAGTGCCCCGCCGCCCGCCGACGAATAGGGCAGGAGCGCAGCGACGCCCGGAGCCGCATCTCCCTACCCCCAGGCGCGTTGTCGGAGGGGAGGCCCTGTGGGAAGATGGACCCGTCCAGTGCAGAAGGGAAGGCATCGGTGCCGCTTTCCGAAGACGAAGAACGCATCCTCAGCGAGATCGCTCAACAGTTCTATGTTGACGATCCCGAGTTCGCGCGCGAGGTCGGGGAGACGACGCTCTACACGCACACCGTGCGCCGGATGAAGTGGTCGGGCCTCGGCTTCGTCCTGGGAGTGGCGTTTCTCGTCGCAGCGCTGTCCACGAGCTACCTGCTCGCCTTCGGCGGCTTCCTGCTCATGCTCGCCTGCGCCCTCTACTTCGAGCGCAACCTGCGCAAGCTCGGCAAGGCCGGCCTCGAGCAGATCACCGGATCCATGAAGGCCGCCGGGCTGCGCGATGCGCTGGGTGGCGCCAAGGGCAAGATGCGGGATCGCTTCAAGCGGCCCGGCACCGACGACTAGCCCCTCAGCGTCGGTCGCCACTGCCCACGAGCTCTCGCTCGGCCTCGAGGTCGGCGCGCACGGTGGTGGTGATCCGCCGCTGTCGCCGGCGCGCTCGCTGCCAGTCGCGGAACCAGGGGCGTGCATCGAGCCAGCGCCCCACCCGAGTGAGGATCGGTGCGGCGGCCAGCGCGGTGGTGCCGAGCGCAGCACCGGCCGCTTCGGCCGCTTCGGCGTCGAGGTCGTCGGCGCCCTCCGCTGAGTAGACCGCCCGTTCGTTGTGGTCGGCCAGCCGCGCCGCCTGCTCCGCGCTGTCGACACCCGGCAGGACGGATGCAAGTCGGTCGGCCCGCTCCTGGAGGGTGTCGCTCGGATCCTCCCGGTAGCCGATGAGCCCGGCTGACTCGGCCACCTCGGCCCAGGCCAGAGCGATGCGCGCCGCCGGTGTGGTGGCGCGACGCCGCCGTAGGCGGCGGCGAACCACGAGGGCGGCCGGCACGAGGACCAGGTAGGCGAGCAGGACGGTGCCGACGATGGGCGCGGCGCGGCGCAGCGGCCGCCCGACGAAGCGGGCGACCAGACCCTGAGACGACGGGGGCGTAGCTCCCTTGCCAGCGGCGGTGCTCACCTCGTCGCGCACGGGCCGGGAGGAGGCGTCGGGGATCGTGGGGACCGATCCAGCGTTCGTGGTGGGCGGGGCCGTCGTCGCCGCGCCCGGGTCGGCCGTGGCCGCCTGCGCCACCGGAACCCCCGTGTACCCCTCCGCAAAGGGCTGCCCCCGGCCGGGCGTGGGCTCGAAGCTCACCCAGCCGGCGCCTGCGAGGTACACCTCGGGCCAGGCATGTGCGTGCTCGCCCCGCACGTGGAACAGGGTGGGGTCGGCCGGATCGGTCTCGCCTTGGGTGAAGCCCACGGCCACACGAGCTGGCAGGCCGATTGCCCGGGCCATCGACGCAAAGGCACCGGCGAACTGCTCGCAGTATCCCCGCTTCGTCCCGAACAGGAACTGCTCGAGCACATCGCCGCTGTGACCGGCTCCCACGGAGAGGTCGTAGGTGAACGTGCGCAAGTGGTTCTGCAGGGCGAGGGCCGATGCGTAGGGCGTGGTGGTCCGGGCCGTGAGCTGCTCGGCCAGACGCCGGACCTTCGGGCTGAAGTCGGGAGGGAGTCCGAGGAAGCGCTTGGCGATGTCGCCCGGCACGTCCCCGCTGGCGCCCGCGAGGTCGGCGGCGGTGATCCGAGGTGATGCCGAGGTGACCTGGTAGGTGCTGCCATCGCTGTTCTCGACGCCACGGTCGACGATCAGGGTCGCGGAGTGGTCCTCATAGAGCACGTCGAGGCCGGTGGCGTCGATGGCCTTGGGCTCGTAGGCGCTGGGCAGCCAGATCGCGGCAAGCGCCTCGATGGTGAAGGTCTGGTCGAACGTCGCCACCTTGAGGTCGGTGGGGACGGCTTCGGGCAGGTCCCCGTGGGCCTGCCCGTAGGTGCCGCTCGACGACCAGATCCGGCCATCGAAGCGATCGAGGGACGTGAGCCGCCAGTAGGCCGGCTGTGGGGAGCGCACCAGGAAGACCTCGACGTTGCTCTGGTTGACGAGGCGGCCCCTGATGTCGACCAACGGGCTGATCGTGACACGCGATCCCTCGCCGTCGTGCAGGGCACGCGGATCGATCACCCCCGGTGCGTCAGCGCCCGGGAGCAGAGGGCCGAGCACCGTGCCGGCCAGGACGGCCAGCACCCCGAGCGCGGTGCCCGCCGTGAGGAGCGAACGGCGCCCCGCCGAGCCTCGCTCGGCCACCCAGTGGCTCGTGGTGTCCTGGCGGGCCGTGCGCTGCACGAGGAGGAACGTGAGGACCGCACCCGCGAACAGGCCGACGGCCCAGCCTCGGCCGCGGTCGACACCGAGCAGCGAGGTGAAGAGGAAGAGCGTGCCCGCTGGAAGGGTGGCCTCGAAGGGCACCCACAGCCGGAAGGCCGCCCAGTCAGCCACATACACGATTGCCCACACACCGATCGCGCTGGCGAGCAGGAACCCGGTCTCCACCGGAGCGGGCGCCACGACGTCCTGGTAGAGCGACCAGGCCCGATCGAGATCGATCCGCATGGCCGAGAAGGTGTCGCTCGTCGGCACCCCGAACGCCGTGGTCGAGGCGTGGAACACCCATGCGAGCACGAGCAGGGCCGCGCCGCCCATCACGATGGCGGTCACAGGCAGGGAGGCACCTCGCCGGCGGGCGATGCCGACCACGATGTGGGCAGCGATGGCGTTGAGCGCGAGCGGACCCAGCCAACCGCCGCCGGCGAAGAGGCGGCTCATCCCGAGCACGGTCGCCAAGGTGACGGCGGCCAGGGCAACCTCCGCGGCGATGGGGAGCAGTCGGTCGCGCCTCATCGAACGCCCACGATCGGGGCACCGCGCCGCAGTCGCTGCGTGTGGACGTGGGCGTTCCAGCCGATGGCGAACGGGTTGTCGCGGGTGATGTGCAGCACGCCGGCCTGCGTCGCGGGCCCGACGAGCGCGGCTTCGTCCCAGGCCGAGCGGTCGAACTGGACGATCGTGAGCGAGCCATAGCGACTCCGCAGCGTGGCGGCCGCCCGGAGATCCTCGGCGGGAGCGTCGGCGAGGAGCACGACGAGGGCGCCGCCGTTCGAACGCCGTCCGAGCATGTCGAGCGACCGTCGCAGGCTCCCCGTGGACGCGGCCGGCACCACGGCGAGGTGCTCCATGATCGCCTCGACGTGATCTGAGCCCGGCGAGAAGTCGGAGTCGGAGCCCGCCGTCGTCACGAGTCGGACGAGGTCGTGTCGGCGGGCCGTGGCGGCGACGATGCTGGCGGCGGCCGACACGGCGAGCTCGAGCGACTCGCCCGAGTGGGCAGCGCGGCGCACGTCGAGGAGCACCGTGGTGCGGCCCTGCCAGGGGAGCTCGCTCTGGCGCACGAGGAGCTCGTCGTGGCGGGCCGAGGACGGCCAATGGATGCGCCGCAGGTCGTCTCCCACCGCGTACGGGCGCAGCGCGTAGAAGTCCTCACCGCTGCGGCCGAGGGAGTTCGGCTGGCGCGCCCCGGCCAGGGGATCGTGGCCAGTCGTGTAGGGGAGCGGGGCGATCTGCTCGATGCGGGGGAAGACGATCACCTCGGTAGCGGGCGCCGCGACGGTGGCCAGGTTCGTGAGACCGAACGGGTCGCCCACCACAACGTCGAGCGGGCCGATGTGGAGAAGTCCCCGGCGCTCCGTGGGCAGCCGGTAGGCGGCGATGGTGCGCTCGCCGCGTCCGAGCGGCGAGACCAGGAGGTCGGCGCCGCGCGTGCCGGACACAGGGTCCCGCAGGCGCAGCACCGGCGTGCGACTGGCCCGGGTGTTGCGCACCGTGAGCTCGACGCGGGTGTTGGTGCCCACCTGCACGCGTGCCGGATGGATCGCTCGCCCGACCTCGAGGTCGAGGCGAGCGGCGCCCACCGCGAGCACGCAGCCCATGAGCAGCACCGCGGCCACTAGGCCGAGCGCAAACAGCTCGGCGAGGCCGAGGAGGCGCCCGCCCGCGAGCAGCACCACCACGCCGACCCCCACGAGCCACCCCTGGCGGGTGAGCATCGCGGTCGGCTATCTCGGCTTGCCGGCGGGGACCGGGACGGCGCGCAGCACCTCGCCGAGCGCGTCGGCGGCGTTGATGCCCTGGAGCTGCGCTTCGGGGGTGACGAGCAGGCGGTGCGCGAGCACGGGCTCGGCGAGCGCCTTCAGATCGTCGGGCACGACGTAGCTGCGCCCGTGGGCGGCTGCTCGCGACCGGGCCACGCGCTGCAGGGCGAGCGTGGCGCGCGGCGACATGCCGAGCGCCAGGCTGGGGTGTCGTCGTGAGGCGTTGGCCAGCTCGACCAGGTAGCTCTTGAGCGTCGGGGCCACGTGCACGGCCCGCGCCGCTTCGGTGAGCTGCTCGATCTGGGCGGCCGTGACCACGGAGCCGATGTCGGCGAGCGCATCGTGGTTGCCGTGGGCGTCGAGGATCTCGAGCTCGGCCTCCGGCGACGGGTAGCCCACGGACACCCGCATGAGGAAGCGGTCGAGCTGCGACTCGGGCAGCGGATAGGTGCCCTCGTGCTCGATGGGGTTCTGGGTGGCGATGACCATGAACGGTCGGGCCAGGTGGTACGTGGTGCCGTCGACGGTGACCTGTGCCTCGGCCATGGCCTCGAGCAGAGCGGACTGCGTCTTCGGCGAGGCGCGGTTGATCTCGTCGGCCAGCACGATGTTGCTGAACACCGGGCCCGGACGGAACTCGAACTCGCTGGTGTTGCGGTTCCACACGGTGAGGCCCACGACGTCGGTGGGGAGCAGATCGGGCGTGAACTGGAGCCGACCGAAGGTGCTGTCGATCGAGGCGGCCAGCGCCTTGGCCATGCTCGTCTTGCCCACACCGGGCACGTCTTCGATGAGGAGGTGGCCCTCGGACACCAAGCACAGCAGCACCAGCTCGATCACGTCGGGCTTGCCTTGGATCACGCGCTGCACGTTGGCGACGACGTCGTCGTAGGCACCGGAGAACGTCGTCCCCTGACCCGTGGTCTGCTGCCTGGTGGCCACCGTTTGCTCCTCACGGATCGATGCGCGGTCCGGCAAGGCTACGCCGCATCACCCATCTGTGACGCCGCGTGCGCCGCAGTAGGTTCCCCGCCCGTGGAGACCGTCCTGGCCGTTGACATCGGGGGCACCAAGGTCGCGGCCGGGGTGGTGGCGGCTGACGGACGACTCCTGCGTCGCGCCATGCGGCCCACGCCGACAGACGGTGACTCGGAGGTGCTGCTCACTGCGGTGCTCGACGCGATGGCCGAGGTGCGGGCTGGCGACGAGGTGGTGTGCGGGGTCGGCTGCGGCGGACCGATGTCGGTCGGGGGGGAGCTTGTCTCGCCCCTCAACATCCCGGCGTGGCGCGACTTCCCCCTGCGTGGTCGGCTGGTCGAGGCGCTCGCCGTACCCGTGCACATCGACAACGACGCCAAGGCCTTGGCGTTGGGCGAGGGGTGGGTGGGCGCGGCGAGCGGCGAGCGCTCCTTCATGGCGATGGTCGTATCGACCGGCATCGGTGGCGGCATCGTGCTCGACAGTCGGTTGCTCGACGGTGACTCGGGCAATGCCGGACACATCGGCCATGTGATCGTGGAGCCCGACGGTCGCCCGTGCGCCTGCGGAGCGTTGGGTTGTCTCGAAGCCGAGGCTTCGGGCACGGCCATCGCGGCCCGCACCGGTCGGCCGGCCGTCGAGGCATCGATGGAGGAGCGTCAGCGCGCGGGGCGGCTGGTGGGGCGAGCGGTCGGATCGGTCGCCAACCTGCTCGACCTGCGCCTCGCGGTGGTCGCCGGCTCAGTGGCGCTCGGTTACGGCGACCCGTTCTTCGATGCCGCCCAGGCCGAGCTCGATCGCACCGCCCGCCTTGCCTTCTCCACGGGAGCGCGCATCAGGCGCGCCGGTCTCGGTGACGCGGGCCCGCTCGTGGGCGCGGCGGCAGTGGCCTGGCGCGCCATGGGCATCGACATCGGCATCGGCTGAACGCGCTCGCGTTTGCCCTGGCCGGAGCCCTGTCTCAGCTGCCCTCGATCTTGAGTGAGTCGAGCATTGGAGCGGTGAGCGCCCACAGGTCGTCCAATCGGTCGGGGGTGCCGGGATCCACGATGATCAGCAGGGTCCGGACATCGCCGAACTTGGTGACGACGGGAGCGAACAGGAGTCGGACCGTCTGGTGGTTCGCGATCCCGAAGTCGAAGTGGTACATGTCCGCGTCGAACTTGAACAGGAGCACGCACGGCTGATCGGGGCACTCGGGGTCGTCGCTCTTGGCGGACGGAGCCACGCTGACATCGACCCAACGTGCCTCGATGCCTCCGGCGATCAAGAGGGAGGTCGGAGCCGTGACGACGAGGTCGGGGTTGGACCGCAGCCAGGTCGTCAGTCCCTCGGGGGTCGGATCGACTCCTGTGACTGGTTTCCCGCCAAGGACAGGCGTGGGTGGCGCAAGGAACTTGAGCTCCTGCAACGGATCGGAGACGCGGTCGAGCTTGAACTCACCCGGGCCGTCCTCGCCGACGTGCCAACCGCCGTCGGGCAACGTGATCGTCAGCGCCGGCGTGAGGTGCTTCGTCGTGAACGGACCCGGGGGACAGCTCGCCCCGCAGGGATTGGCCGTGGGTGCGGCGATGGTCGTGGACACCGCCTTGCGGGTGGTGGTCGTGCGCGACGCATCGGAGGAGCCCGATGTGCACGCCACGGCCAAGGTGGCCGCGACCACCAGCACCCATCCGTTGCGCCTCAGCATGTCGAGCCTCCAATGGGCTGGCCCGGCACAGGCATCTACCGAGCTCGGCCGGCGCCCCCAGGGTTCCCGGGGACACGATCAATCTTGCGAGGAGGGGGCCGTGTTCCCCAGGGTGCAGGCAGGTGTGTCGCGGTGTGGTCGCACCCCGGTCGTGTCGACTGCGACCGGTCGCCGCGAGCTCGTACAGATCGGTGGGCTCGATCACTCGCACGGCCCCCAGCCTCGATCGGAGGTGGCGGCTACCGTCGATCCCGATGGACCCCACCTACCCGCCGGAAGCCGACGCCTACCGCGAGAAGGTGCAGGCCTTCCTCGCCGAGCACCTGCCTGCCGGTTGGCACGGCATCGGGGCGCTCGATCGAGATCAGGTCGAGGAGTTCACGCGGGGCTGGCGGGCCACGCTGCGCGACCACGGGTACCTCGCGTCATCGTGGCCCACCGAGTTCGGCGGCCCCGGGCTCACGGCGCTCGAGCAGGTGATCCTCGCTGAGGAGTTTCAACGGGCGGGCGTGCCACTCGGCGGTACCAACGACGTGTTCTCGATCCAGATGGTGGGCAACACGATCCTGCAGTGGGGCACCGACGAGCAGAAGCGCCACTTCATCCCGCGGATCCTCTCCGGCGAGGACGTGTGGTGTCAGGGGTACTCCGAGCCGAACGCGGGCTCCGACCTCGGCAACCTCGGCTGCCGGGCCGTGCTCGACGGCGACGAGTGGGTGATCGACGGCCAGAAGATCTGGACGTCGGCCGGTCACCTGGCCAACTGGATCTTCGTGCTCACCCGAACCGACCCCAACGCCCCCAAACACAAGGGCATCTCGTTCCTGCTCGTTCCGATGGACCAGCCCGGTGTCGAGGTGCGGCCCATCAAGATGATTTCGGGCGAGTCGGAGTTCAACGAGGTGTTCTTCAACGACGCCCACGCTCCCAAGGAGAACGTGATCGGCGAGCCCAACG
>JBKJSO010000275.1:0-4316 GCA_046595835.1 Acidimicrobiales bacterium
CCCGGGCCTGAGCGGTGGTCGAGCGGCAACGTCCGGACGTCGATGGTGCCCTCTCGACCCGCCGCCGTCAGGCCGCGCTCGACGTGCTCCACGAACCTCGACCAGGGCATGCGCCGCAGGTTGGTGGACACGAACACGCTGCCCCCCGACGCGCAGAGACGAGTGGCTCGCTCCATCAACAGGTGGAGGTCGGCATCGACCGCCCAGCGCTTCGCTCCTCGGTGGCGCCCGGTGCTCGAGCTGGGCGGGTCCACGAGCACGAGATCGAACGTGCGGCCCTTCTTGGCGAGGCGATCCATCCACTCGACGGCATCGCCGTAGATGAAGTCGTGATCGGATGGATCGATGTCGTTGAGGCGCAGGTTCTCAGCAGCCCAATCGAGGTAGCGCCGGCTGAGATCGAGCGACAGAGTCACTGCGCCGGCGACCGCCCCCGAGACCGACAACGAACCGGTGTGGGCGAACACGTTGAGCAGGGTCTTCCCCGTCAGGTCCGCGGAGCGCAGCTGCCGGCGGGTCTCGCGCTGGTCGAGGAACAAGCCGCTCGAGGTCGGGCTGGCCTCGAGGTCGATCAGGTAGCGACAGCCCAGCTCGGTGACCTCGAACCGAGGGAGGGCTGCACCGGACACGAGCTGCGCCAGTCCGCCGCCTGCGCGCGGTCGGCGCTGCTGGTAGATCGAGTGCAGGTCGACCGTCTCGTTCAACGCGTCGAGCCAGCCGTGGGGAAGATCGGTCGTTCCCTCGTCGTAGTGCAGCACGAGGGCTGCGGCGCCGAGCCGCTCGACACGGACGTCCGGGAAGCCATCGTGGTGCCGGTCGATCCAGAGGTAGGCGTTCGTGTCCGCGGGGTCGAACAACAAGGCGCGCGCCTCCTGGGCCACGAGCGCCGAGACGGGGGCGCTGGTCGCGCCGTCCGCGCGGTCGAGGCCAAGGGCGACGTCGAAGCTCGCCGGCCGCTCGACGGCGAGGTCGATCACACCGGCGTCAGCCACGGGATGGTCGAGGCGGAGACCGGCGGCGTGGAGGAACAGGCGCCCTGCCGCGGCGCCGCCGTGTTCCGTGTCGCCGAGGATGGGCATGCCGAGCGCGGCGGCGTGCAGGCGCACCTGGTGCGTGCGGCCCGTGTGCGGTTGCGCGGTGCATCGCTGCCACTGCCCGCCCGACTCGTCGAGGTCGAACTCCGTCGACGCGGCGAGATCCTCGCGCCGACCCGACGCCGATCGGCTGATCGGCTCGTCGCAACGGAGGTGCAGGGGCCGGCCGTCATCGCTGGCCACCAGCAGCTCGTAGCGCTTGGCGACCGAGCGCCGCTCGAACTGGGCGGCGAGCGATCGGTTGGCCAGGGCGCTCTTCCCGAAGAGCAGCACCCCCGACGTGGCCTTGTCGAGCCGGTGCAGCACCGAGAGGGCCACGTCCGGCCGCTGGCGCTGCACCCACTCGTACATCCCGTCCTGGGCGAAGGTGTCGGCCCGGTGGGTGTTCACGCCAGCGGGCTTCGACACGGCCAGGAGGTGCTCGTCCTCGAAGCAGACCCACGGCTCGGACACTGAGGCAGCGTAGGACCCGGCTGTTCGCTACGAGATCGTCAGGGGTTGGCCCGTCCGTGGCAGGACCGGGGCCGCAGGGCTGCGAGATCCTGTGCGTCGTAGTTGAGCGACATCGTCGTGGGCGTGGCCAGGCAGAGCTCGTTGGCGGGACCGGTCGGATCAAGCTCTGAGCCGAACGCGCTCGACAGGTGCGCGATGCCCACCCGGGTCGCTGCGCACGCCCGGCCCGATCCCTTGATGTAGCAGTCGAACCAGGCGCCCGCGTAGTGGCTGGCCAGATGGATCGACCAGAGGGTGCGAGGCACGTACGGCACGGCCACGTGATCGGTGTGCACGCCGCCAGCCATGACCACGAGCGACAGGTCCCGGCTCGCGTTCGGCCGGATGCGGTCGAACATGTCCTTGATGGGGTAGTAGCCGATCCCCTGGCCTGCACCACCCAGGCTCACGCCACCGAGCCCGGGGCCCACCAAGGTCGGCGAGCCGTCGAAGTCCGAGGTCTGCAGCTGCAGCGGCACCTTGGTAGTCGCGCCGGGCGTGGCCCCAGACATGGCCACCGCTGCCTTGACGAGGGGCAAGGGACGCCCGTCGGGCGAGCTCCCCGAGGCGAGGGTCGTGAGGTAGTTCAGCGTGCTGAGCGCGCCCATCGAGTTGCCAGCCAGCCCGACGTTCCTCACGTCCACGAGCTTGCTGATCGGGTTGAGCGGCCCGCCGGCCGGATCCTTGGCCGGATCGAAGGGCCGAACCTGACCGTTCTCGAGGCCGGTGAGGTCGGTCCGAGGCGTGATCGGCGTGCCCACGAGCCAGCGCACCGCATCCTGTACATCGAGGCACGCTCCGCCGAATCCACAGTCGCCGGTTCCGGCTCCCTGCTGGAACGTGTCGCTCCACGTCCCTTCCGACTGACCCTGCCCGACGGGGTCGTAGGTGAGCACGACGTAGCCACGGGCAGCCATCGACTCGGCGAACCAGTAGTAGTCGACCTGGCTCGACGAGATGCCGCTGGCAAACGCGATTGCTGGTCGCTTCTTTGTTCGGAGCGTGACGATGTCGGACTGCGCGTCCATGCCCTGGACGAGGTCACCCGGCACCCAGAGCGTCGCATCGACGAGCAGGCCACGACTGTTGACGAACCCCGCTTCCATGGCCACGCCCGACCCGGCGGGGTGGGTGATGGTCCCGTCGTCATGGAAGACGGGATAGCGGAACATGGCGACGTCACGGTGCGCGTCGAGGTCGAGGTCGTAGTCGCTTGGATCGTCGACGCCGAGCTGGCCGTTGCCGTTCCAGTCGGGCTGGAGGTCAGGGTGGGCGGTCTCCTGCAGGTTGTTGTCCGGAGGGTTGGGACGATCGTGCAAGACGGCGTCGTAGAGCGCTTGCAGCTCGACCCGCAGCGAGGAGGGGCTCGTGAGTCGACCCGCCGTGTAGCGGCTCGACGCGCTTGCGACGGCGCGCCGGGCCCCACCGACGGCCTGCGCCTCGAACTGGTACTGACCTGTCGCGCGGTCCTGGATGTCCTTGCGGGGACTCTCGCTCCATCCGGTGAAGGCACTGACGGCACCGGGGACCGAGCCGGGATCGGGGTCAGCCAGGGCCAGACCGCCGACCGCGAGCGCGGCGATCGTCGAGAGCGAGAAGAGGATGGCCGAACGTCGAGCTGACCTGCGCATCGTGGCTACTTCGCTGCGGCGGGCCCGCCCACCTGCCCCATTTGTCCGATGTCATCCGACCAGCCGACCGGCAGGTCCGTCGAGTGCGGGAGACTGCAGCGGGTGCGACCGCCGCCCGCCAGGGAGGCCGACCACCGGTGAGCGCGCACTTCGAGGAGCTAGACCGACGATCGACGCCCATCGGCGAGATCAGCCTGCGGCGTCGGCTCGAGCCAGCGATGCAGATCGACGTCTACGAGGCGAAGCTCGATGACGAGTACCTCATGTCGAGCCTCTTCACCGGGTCGGAGGTGGCGCCGGCCGAGCTCGGCCTGGCCCGGGTGGAGGGTGCGGACCTCGACGTCGTCGTTGGAGGGCTCGGCCTCGGCTACACCGCTCAGCAGGTGCTCGCCGATGCTCGAGTCCGTTCGTTGCACGTAGTCGAAGCGCTGGGTGAGGTGATCGCGTGGCACGAGCGTGGGCTGCTCCCGGTCTCCGCGGAGCTCACCTCAGATCCGAGATGCCACTTCGTGAAGGGCGACTTCTTCGCGCTGGTGGCGGGCGACGGCGGGTTCGGCCCCGGCGTGCCGGAGCGGTGCCATGCGGTGCTCGTGGACATCGACCACAGCCCGCACCACCAACTGCACCCGAGCCACGCCGGGTTCTACACACCTGATGGCCTCAGGCGGGTGACCGCCCGGCTCCGCCCGGGTGGCGTCTTCGGGCTGTGGTCCGACGATCCCCCCGACGATGCCTTCACCGCGATCGTCGACGACGTGGTTGGCCCCTGCGAGGCGCAGGTCGTGACCTTCCCCACGCCCTACGACGTCGGCGAGTCCGCGAGCACCGTGTACTTCGCCACGGTCGACGCCAGGTGACGTTCGAGCTTCCGCCCCCGGCGCTGGACGTTCAGCCCCTGTTCAGCACGGACGGGGCAGGATCGGCGGGCACGACGGATGGGGCGAGGGCCTGGTGAAGCTGCTGCTGGTCGAAGACGACACCAAGATCGCGTTGGCTGTGAAGCGCGGCCTCGAGGCCGAGGGCTTCCGCGTGGAGGTGTCTCACGACGGCGCCGACGGGCTCTGGCGAGCCACCGAGGGGGACTTCGACCTCCTCATCG
>JBKJSO010000439.1:0-4872 GCA_046595835.1 Acidimicrobiales bacterium
ATCACCGGCCAGAAGGTGTGGACCTCGGGCGCCCAGTACGCCGACATCGGCGAGATCATCTGCCGCACCGACCCCGACCTGCCCAAGCACAAGGGCCTCACCGGCTTCATCGTCGACATGCGCGCCCCCGGCGTGGAGGTGCGCCCGCTGCGTCAGATGACCGGCGGCGCCTCCTTCAACGAGGTGTTCTTCAACGAGGTGCGGGTGCCCGACGACCACCGCCTCGGTGATGTGAACCAGGGCTGGTCAGTCGCCCTCACCACACTCATGAACGAGCGCTCGTCGATCGGCGCCGGCGGTGGTGGTGGCGGCATGGGCGTCGCCAACGTCACCCGCCTTGCGGAGATGCTCAGGCACTTCGGCCTCGGCGACAGTGCCGTGCACCGCGACGAGCTGATGAACATCTACACCCGCTACCAGGTGGCCAAGTTCACCAACCAGCGGGCCCTCGACAAGATCAAGGCGGGCCAGCTGCCCGGCCCCGAGATGTCGATCGCCAAGATGGCCCTCACCGACAACCTCAACCGCACCGGCGCCTTCGTGGCCAAGGTGCTCGGCCCGCGCATCGCCGCCAACACCGGTGAGTGGGGCACCTTCGCCTGGTCGCAGTTCATCTGCGGCACGCCGGGCATGCGCATCGCCGGCGGCACCGACGAGGTGCTGCGCAACATCGTCGGCGAGCGGGTGCTCGGCCTCCCGAAGGACACCGGCATCGACTCGAACTCCCCCTTCAAGGACATCCTCAAGAACTAGCAACCAAGATCATCTGGTGCCGAGCAGGGCCTCGATCTTGTCGATGGCCTCGGCCACCACGCTGGGCACGGGCTCAGTTCGCTCCATCGTGGGGGCTAGGCCCTGCGCGTGGCGACGCTCGATGCGCTCGCGATTGGTGTGGGTGCCGGCGTAGGCCACGCCGAAGATGAACAGCGAGAACACCGCTGTGCCGGCCGCGACCGGCCAGCCTCCGAGCAGGTAGCCCACGAGCAGGAGCAGCGCGGCGCTCACGGCACCCACCAACGGCAGCGCGCTGGTCTGCTTCGTGGCGGCCACATAGGCGGCGGCCCGGTTGGCGCCGGCCAGCCGCCCCCGGACCTTGCCCTCGAAGGTGGCCTGGGAGATCGGCACCAGGGCCTTGCGGACCGCCTCGACGTCGCCGTGCTCGAGCGAGCGCACGAGCCGCGCCAGGTCGCCGGCCACCACGGGCCAGGCGGTGGCCGCCAGATGGGCGACGCGAAGGTCAGCCATGGCATGGCGCGCTTCGCGCTCCACGTCCTTGGGCACCCCCGCTCGGGGCATGTCGGGAGGCGTCATCAGAAGAGGTGCTGCTGGTACCGCAGCGACGGCTCGACGGGCGGCGGGGGCACGAGCCGCGGCACGCCGCCCCAGGCGAGGTGATCCATGAACACCCAGCTGCGCCGGTGGATGGCGGACGGGCCGACCCCCTGGAGCGCGGTCTTGTGCTTCGGGCACGGGTAGCCCTTGTTGAGCTCGAAGGCCCAGTACGGGTGGTGCTCCGACTCGGCCCGCATGATGCGATCGCGGGTGACCTTGGCGAGGATCGACGCAGCGGCAATCGACAGGCAGCGGGCGTCACCCTTCACGAGCATCTGGCTCGTGCCGTCGCCTACGAAGTCCCACTTGCCATCGAGCAGCACCTGATCGGCGGGCAGCCCGAGGCTCTCGAGGGCACGGCGGGCGGCCAGCCGCTGGGCTTCGGACATGCCCAGCTCGTCGCACTCCTCCTCGCTGGCGTGTCCCACGGACCACGCCACGCACCAGTCGGCCACGCGATCGAAGAGCGCCTCGCGCTCGCGCTCCGTGAGCATCTTCGAATCACGGATCTTGTTCACCCGTCGATCTCGGGGCACCACCGCGGCGCCCAGGGTGAGGGGACCGGCCCAGGCGCCACGCCCAACCTCGTCCATCCCCACCACGATCTCGTGGCCCTGCGCCCACAGGGCGCGCTCGACGTCGAGGGACGGCGCAGAGCGCTTCAGCGCCTTGCGGAGCACCGGCGCCGAGCGAGCCGCCTTGGTGGCTGCAGCTGCGGCGTTGGACATCGGTCCGAGGGTAGAGCACCTGAGAGCCCTCACAGGCGCGATGAACGCGACGCCGGCTCGGCGGCGACACTGGAGGGATGCGCGTGCTGCTCGTGGAGGACGAGGTCGGTCTGGCCGACGCCATCGCGCGCGGCCTCGCCGCCGAGGGCTTCGACGTGGAAGCCGTGCACAACGGTCGCGACGGCCTCGAGCGAGCCCGGGACCACCGCTACGACGCCGTCATCCTCGACATCATGCTGCCCGGGATGAACGGCTACCAGATCTGCCGGACGCTGCGGGCCGAGGGCGTGTGGATGCCCATCCTGATGCTCACTGCCAAGGACGGCGAGTGGGACGAAGCCGAGGCCCTCGACACCGGCGCCGACGACTTCCTGTCCAAGCCGTTCTCGTTCGTGGTGCTCGTGGCCCGCCTCCGCGCCATCCTCCGGCGCGGCGCACCTCCCCGCCCCGCGGTGCTGGCGGTGGGCGACCTAGAGCTCGATCCCGCCACGCGCGAGTGCCGGCGTGGCGACGCGCCCATCGACCTCACCACGCGGGAGTTCGCCGTGCTGGAGCACCTCATGCGCCACCCTGATGAGGTCGTGGCCAAGGGGAAGCTCCTCGAGCACGTGTGGGGAGCGGAGAACGACGACGACCCGAACGTCGTGGAGGTGTACGTCGGCTACCTCCGCAAGAAGGTCGACCTCCCCTTCGACCGCCACTCGCTCGTCACCGTGCGGGGCGCCGGCTACCGAGTGATCGACGACCAGCCATGAGCAGCGACCGACCGACCGACCCGCAACCGGCGCAGCCCCGAATCCGGCCCAACCACCTGCGCGGTGTGCGCATCCGGATCACGCTGCTGGCCATGGCCGTGACCGCGGCGGGGGTCCTGCTGGCCGGGTGGTGGCTCCTGCACTCGGTGGACCAGTCGGTGAGCGCCGGGCTGCGCATCCCGGACCGACAGGGGTTCCTCGAGGTGGTGATCGACGGACGAGCGATCGTGCGGCACAGCGTGGCCGGCGTGCGCGAGAGCCTCGAGGTGGCCTTTCCCGTGCTCGTCGGGGCGGCCGGCCTGCTGGCGTGGCTGCTGGCCGGGCGCGCGCTGCGACCGGTGGAGGCCATCCGCGCCGAGGTCGAAGCCATCACCGCGTCGACGCTCGACCGACGGGTGCCGGTGCCGCCCTCGGGCGACGAGGTCGCTCGTCTGGCCGACACGATGAACCTCATGCTCGACCGCCTCGAGGACGCGTCGAACCGTCAGCAGCGGTTCGTGGCCGACGCCTCACACGAGCTGCGCAGCCCCGTGACGGCGATCCGCACCGAGCTCGAGGTGGCCCAGCGGACGGCTCGCCCCGAGGACTGGCCCGAGGTGGCCGAGCGGCTCCTCCGGGAGGAGGCCCGTCTCGAGGCGGTGATCGCCGACCTGCTCCTGCTCGCTTCGCTCGACGAGCCAGTGCCCGGTGCCGACGCGGTGGTGATCGACCTTGCCGAGCTCGCCACCGAGGAGGCCCGTCGACGGGCCCCACAGCGCGCCAACGTGGCGATCGAGGTCGATGCACCGGCGCCTGTCCTGGTGCAGGGCAACCGCACACAGCTGCACCGCGTGCTGGCCAACCTGCTCGACAACGCGGGCACCCATGCCCGAGCCACGGTCCGCGTGGCGGTGCACGAGCGCGACGGCCAGGCGCGCCTGCTCGTCGACGACGACGGCCCGGGCATCCCCGGCGCCGATCGCGAGCGGGTGTTCGAGCGCTTCACCCGCCTTGATGAGCACCGTGCCCGCCGCGGGACCGCCGGAGGAGCCGGTCTCGGCCTCTCGCTCGTGCGGGGCATCGTCGACCGCCACGGCGGCTCGACGCGGGTGGACACCGCGCCCCTCGGTGGGGCCCGCATGGTGCTCGACCTGCCCCTCGCCAACGGTCACACCTCGGCGGCGCCGGCCCCCGAGGTGACGGTCACGCGCCGATAGGTGCCGCGACACGGCGACCCGAGCAGCAGGTGAGCCACGGGTGGCCCGTCGACGGGGAGCTCGGCCACGATCGACGAGGTGGTGGCCTCCCGATGGTCGGCCTCCTCAACGTGCATGCACACCGTCCAGCCACCGGCGCCCCCGTCGTGCGAGCGGAGGTGGGCCTGGAGGGCGTCGACGGTGACGGGCCGCTGGTCCAGCACGCGGCGTGACGCGTCGAGCCGCGGCTGCACGAGGGTGCCGACGGGCTGGCGGGGATGGGCGACCTCGTCGGTGAAGGCGGGGATCGTCGTGCGGTTGGAGATGGCCCGCACGTCGGTGACCTCCTCGACCGCTCCGATGTTGCCGGACGTCTCCACGACGTAGGCCCGGCGCGGGTCGGCAAGGAGGAACGACGACCAGTAGGGCCGGTGACCCTCGGCATGGCCGGAGCCACCCTGGCCCACAGTGGCGAGCAGCTCCGCCAGCAGCGACACGGCCCGATCGGCGTCGCCCGCCCGTTCGAGCACGAGGCGCACCAGGTCCATGCCGGTGAGGCCCTCGGAGGCCGGGCGCGGATCGAGCGTGGTGTAGATCGTGGCGTTCCCGGCCGCCAGGCCGCCCTCGTTCACGCCGTGCTCCAGCCCCCACCCCCAGGCGGGCCGCGAGCCGACGATGCCAAAGGTGGGATCTGGGTGCGCGGCCAGCTCCACGTGGGTGGCGCGGGTGCACCCGTCGTCGACTCGGGGCGCGAGCCACTCGATGATCTGCGCCTCGTCGGGTGGACGGTCGCTGTTCTTGGCAAACAGGGTGACGCCACCGGTGGCCACGGGGAGGGCGCAGAGCAGATCACACACGTCCACAGTCTCTCCTACGCTCCGC
>JBKJSO010000031.1:0-4286 GCA_046595835.1 Acidimicrobiales bacterium
GTCCACATGATGGAGACCATCAACAAGGTCGGACGCGTGCAGCGCCAGATGGTGCAGGAACTCGGTCGCGATCCTCTGCTCGAAGAGTTGGCCGTACGCCTCGAGATGAGCGAGGACCGGGTGCGCGAGTGCCTTCGCATCGGGGAAGACGTGGTGAGCCTCGAGCAACCGGTCGGAGACGAGAACGATTTCTCGCTGTCCGACGTCATCGAGGACAAGGAGGCCATCGTCCCCGCCGATGCTGCCACTCGCACGATGCTCAACGAGGCGGTGAAGGAGGTGCTGGCGCAGTTGTCCGATCGTGAGCAGGAGGTCATCCGTCTGCGCTTCGGCCTCGACGACGGACAGATGCGCACCCTCGAGGAGGTCGGCAAGGAGTTCGGCGTCACGCGTGAGCGGATCCGTCAGATCGAATCCAAGACGCTCGCCAAGCTCCGGCACCCGCACCGCAGCCAGAAGCTTCGCGACTACCTCGACGGCGAGTAGGTGGCTTGGCGGCGTCGGCCGCCGCTATCGTTCGTGGTCCCTTCCGGGGTAGCTCAGCTGGCAGAGCGTCTGACTGTTAATCAGAATGTCGTGGGTTCGAGCCCCGCCCCCGGAGCAACAGAACAGAGTCGCTGACCTGCGGAAACGGGACCGCCCCGTTACCTCACCTACCCGGTCGAAGCGCCCATGACATCACCGGGACGACAACGTTGTCCGCATGCTCGCCGGGTACGCCGGGTCAGCCTGGTTGCGTCTCGATGCCTTCGCCTCCGGGTAGGAGGAGCGGGAACAAGGAGTGACGGATGCCGAAGAAGCCGCAGATCACCGTGCAGCCCAGGGGCGACAAATGGGCAGCCCAAGAGATCGGTGGCGAGCGATCCGACAAGCTCTACGACCTGAAGGGCGATGCCGTGGCGCACGCCCTTGCCCAGGCCAGGGCGATGGGGGCCGACCTCGTCATCGAAGATGCCGACGGCACCATTGAAAATTGGGACAACCTCGCCGACGATGGGCCCGCTCAGGGCGAGGGGAGCTGACGGCTGTCGCATGACGGGTCCGCGTTGGCGGGCCCTTCGTCGTTCTGGTCCTCGGGCGTCGGGATCGATGGAGGCGATCCCGGCTGGCGGTGGTCAGGCCTGCGGTGAGTCGTCTCGTCAGCAGATGGCTGCCGACGGATGGGGTGCTGCGCGTCGCGATGGGCCACGCTGGAGGCACGGTGGTCGACGTTCACCGCCCGTTGCCCGATGCCCAGGAGCCTCTGATGTCCGTGTGTCCGCAGTGCCAGACCGATGCCCACCTCCGGCTCCAGCGCCGCGACGGAGAGCCCGGCTACACGTGTGGGGCCTGTGGCACCTGGATCCAGTTCGGGGCGCTGCCGCCGAAGCCATCGACCAAGAGCCGGGTGCAGGTGCACAAGGCCAACCCGGGCCGCTGGCCCGAGGACTTCCCGCTCGATGCCGCCGGCAAAGTGGAGGAGGGCCTGATCGTGTGGTCGAAGTCGGGCGAGCTGCAGGGGCGCACCACGGGTGCTCGTCAGCGCTGCACCGTCATCGGCTGTCCCGGGTGGTCCGTGGCGGTCACCTGGGAGACCGGTCAGGCGATGCGGCCGTGTTCCGAGGGCTCGCACTACGACGCCGAGACCAAGTCCATCCGCATCACAGCCGGTGGCGAGCTCTCCGCTCGCTTCGCGACCCCGCCCGCCACGGAGGTCGCACCCCTGGCCCGCGACGAGTGGCCCACCCGAGCCGCGCTCGCCAAGCGCAAGGGCTGGCGCATCACCTCCTAGGGCCGGGCACGGATGGCATCCTGAACGGCAGCGTCGTGCGGGGCCCGTAGCTCAGTGGTCAGAGCAGGGAACTCATAATTCCTCGGTCGGTGGTTCGATCCCACCCGGGCCCACCACCTCCCGCCAGCCGAGCGGACCGGTGGGTTCGCGGGAGAAGTCGTAGCGCACGCCATGGGCGGATAGGCCCACGAGGGTGGCCGACGTGGACCGGTAGGTGCGGCCGTCGATCTCCTTGCGCACCAGCAGCGCGCGCGGGTCGGCTGGATCCAGGCCGTCGCCCCGGAGCAGGTCGGTCCAGGGCTCCCATGCCTCCCACGACGACGAGCCCGGGTCGAGCCGCGGGCTCGGCAGCGCGGCGAGCAGCGGTTCGAAGTGGGGCACGAGCGGGTCCGCATGGGTGTCCACGCCGAGGTTGACGATGATGTGGTCGCCCGGTGGGAGGGCTCGGTGCTCGAGCGTCTGACCGTCCCAGGACCAGAGCTCGATGCGCTCGAGGGTGGCCAGGAGGAGGTGGAACCCGTCGTGGTCGGTCACGGCATGGGCGTCGGCCGGGCCACCGCTGACGAGAGCGTCGAGGGCCAGCGTCCCGCGCGTCGGACGAGTGCCGCGGGCCAGAGTCGGTCGCCGTGCACCGTTCAGGAGCGCCGCCACGGCCGGTCGGCGGGCCGACGGGTCCACGGCCAGCCAGGTGCCCCCCGCGGTGCGGTCACGGCCGCCGAGCAGGCCCGCCCACGGAGCACTCCAGTGGGAGCCGGGCGGGTCCCAGGCTCGGTCGGCGAACTCGTCACGAATGGCGCCGAGCAGCACGGGCCAGTTGGTGCCCGGAGCGAAGCGCAGCAGGACCGTGCACACGAGGGGAGCCTACGGGTGTGACATGTGACGCCTTGCCGGGCGGCCCGGTCCATGGAATAGTTACCGGAAGTAACACCTACGACACTGGGGGACCGGATGAGCATCACCGAGGATCGCGTCGCGCTGGACGAGGAGCTTGCCGAAGGCACCGAGGCCGCTGGCACCGACGCCTTCGCGGGGCTGCTGAGCCGACTCAACGAGCAGTCGGTGCGCCCCGGCAAGCACTTCGACGCCTACGTGGACGTGCCGTGGGACGAGCACCCGATCGATCCCGCCGATCCCCGCTGGGAGCTCGGCCCCCTCGACTCGCTCGGTGCCACCGCCTGGTACCAGGCCCAGCCCCAGGAGGTGCGGGCCCGCATCGGGCTGCACATGGTGGCCAGCAAGATGCAGGTGGGCTACTTCTTCGAGGGCGTGCTCAAGCGCGGTCTGCTCGAGCACTCCACCACGTTGGCGGCCGGCTCACCGGAGTTGCGCTACGTGTATCACGAGGTGATCGAGGAGGCCCAGCACTCGCTGATGTTCCAGGAGTTCGCGGGCCGAGCCGGCTACGGCACCGTGCCCGATGTGCCGCGCAAGGCGGTCGTCGGGTCCCGACGCGTCGTGCGACTCGCCAGGCTGTTCCCCGAGCTGTTCTTCATCTTCGTGCTCGGTGGCGAGGACCCGATCGACCACATGCAGCGCGAGACGCTCCGGAACAAGGACGCCGATCTCCATCCGCTGCTCGAGCGCATCATGCGGATCCACGTCACCGAGGAGGCCCGCCACCTCTCGTTCGCCCGGCACTGGCTGAAGCGCAGCGTCCCGCAGCTCAGCGCGGTGCGTCGCACGATCCTGTCGATCGGGGCGCCGCTGATCCTGGGTGAGATGGGCGGGCTCATGATGCGCCCGTCGTCAGCCATCGTGGCCACCTATGGCATTCCCAAGGACGCGATCTGCGAGGCGTACGACGACAACGCGGAGTGGCAGCAGAGCGCGGCCGTGGCCATGCGCAAGGTGCGCGTGCTCTGCCGCGACCTCGGCCTCATGAACCCGCTCAGCGTGCGGCTCTGGAAGGCCAAGAAGATCTGGGCCGACGACTGAGCCGCCGGGCACCTCGGCTGACGGGTCCGCCCGTCAGTCGCCCAGCCATCCTGGGGCTCGATCGAGCAGGTGGTGACTCACGTCGGCGCAGCGGTCCAAGACGTCGCAGAGCTGCTCCTGCCCGCTGAACACGCGGGTGAGCGACACCTCCACGCGGGCCACGATCGAGAGGCTCCGCTCGGACGGGTCGGTGGCGGACGGGTAGGAGTCGATGGCCGACGCCTCGAGAGGCAGGTCGGCGCCACCGACACCCGCCAGCTCTGTGGCGAGCACCAGGAGGTCAGGACCGTTCGGGAGAGGCGGTAGCGACCAGGTGAACAGCAGCGGGAAGTGAAAGCTGTCGGGCGGGTCTTCGTCCTCCGGTAGCGAGATCACAAGATCTTCGAACGACAACAGGGTGCGGGGATCGACCTCGAGCGAGAGGTGCAGGTCGAGCGGGCCTCCGCACGCCTCCTCGGGGTGCAGGTCGACCTCCCAGGCCTGACGCAAGGAGTAGGTCTCCACGAAGTGGCGCTCGTCGTGCACGTGGAAGCCGTGGTCGACGGCGTGGTCCTTGAGGTCGGCGACGAACCCGGCGATG
>JBKJSO010000203.1:0-11912 GCA_046595835.1 Acidimicrobiales bacterium
CGGCCCAGAAGTCGACGAGCACGGGCTCCGTGGCGCCGGCGATCTCCTCGTCGAAGGTGGCATCGGTCAGTGTGGTGGGCATGTCGGGGGATCCTCCGTGGGGGCCGGCGACCGGCCGGTTGGTTCGTACGGCACGTCCAACCGGACGGCTGAGGCTGGCATTCCCGGGCGTCCGTGGGATGAAGGATAGCGAACACACGTTCGTCGTCTGCGGCCGGGGCGGCTGGCGCAGCGCTTGATCGGGGTCAGGCGTGCTGGCTCTCGAGCCAGCGCTCGGCATCGATCGCCGCCTGGCATCCAGAGCCCGCCGCCGTGATGGCCTGGCGATAGGTGTGGTCCTGCACGTCCCCGCAGGCGAAGACGCCCTCCACGTTGGTGGTGGCTGCGCCGCCCCACTGGCCGGTCACGAGGTAGCCGTTGTCCTCGAGCTCGAGCTGACCCTTCACGAGGTCGGTGTTCGGCTTGTGACCGATGGCCACGAACAGCCCAGTGACGGGGAGATCGGCGGTGTCGCCGGTGCCAACATCCTGCACGACGATGTGATCGAGCTTGGTGTCACCCACGATCTCAGCGATCACCGTGTTCCAGCGAACCTCGATCTTCGGGTTGGCGAAGGCCCGCTCCTGCATGATCTTGCTGGCCCGGAGCTGGTCGCGCCGCACGATCAGGGTGACCTTGCTGGCGAACTTGGTGAGGAAGATGGCCTCCTCGATGGCGGAGTCGCCGCCGCCCACCACGGCGATCTCGTGGTCACGGAAGAAGAACCCATCGCAGGTGGCGCAGGTGGACACGCCATGGCCGATCAGGCGGCCCTCGTCGGGGAGGCCCAGCATGAGCGACTGCGCGCCCGTCGACACGATCAGGGCCTGCGCTTGGTAGGTGGGCTCGGCGGCGTCGGGATCGCCGACCCACACGCCAAAGGGACGGCTGGACAGATCGACCCGAGTGACCTTCTCGGTGCGCACGTCGGCACCGAAGCGCAGGGCTTGCTCCCGGAAGCGGAGCATGAGCTCGGGGCCCATGATGCCCTCGGGGAAGCCGGGGAAGTTCTCCACCTCAGTGGTGAGCATCAGCTGCCCCCCGGGCTGGTCGGAGGTGGACGACGGCTCCCCCTCGATCACGAGCGGAGCCAGGTTGGCGCGGGCGGTGTAGACGGCGGCCGTGAGCCCAGCGGGGCCTGAGCCCACGATGATGACGTCACGAAGATCAGGGGCGGGGTTGCTCATCGTTGCCTCTCGGAGGTGGACGCATCTGCGAACGGTGCGCCCGATGCTGGTATTCCAGGCGAGCTCAGTCGGCGCGGGCGGGCGCCGAGCGACGCGACCAGGCCAGCATGCCGATGACCGTGAACCCGACGCCGACGAGGAGGTGGGCGGCCCAGGTGTGGTGGCTGCCGAACCAGGCGTCAGGGAGGTAGGCGTCGAGCGCTCGGACGCCGGCGATGGCGAGCAGGACGGCGAGGACGCTGCCGACCACGAGGGCGAAGGTCCCGTAGACCACCCAGCGAGCCAGGGTGATCGCCGGGCCGGTCGTCTTGTCGCGCACCGATCCCACAACCCGCTCGATGGTGTCAGCCGCTTGCGCGGGCCAATCGCCGCTGCCGCTCGGTGCGGACGGAGATGCGGTGGTGGACGAGCCGACGTCGCGGCGGGGGGACGAACCGGAAGACATGGCGAGAGGATAGAGGGCGCGCGCGGGCCGGTGGTCCGCCACCGCTACGGTGATCGCCCGTGACAGCGCTGCGAGCGGTGGTCGGGGTGCTGTGCGGCGCGGCCGCGGCCGCCCTCGGCGCGCTGATGCTGGGGGAGTACGAGTTCACGGGGCTGCTGCCGTTCGTGGCCGGACCGTTGTTCGGCCTGGCGATCGGCGAGATCGTGGTCGGGGTGGGGCGCGCTCGAACGGTACCGATCGCCGTCGTGGCGGGCGCCTTGGCGTTCGGTGGGATCGCCTTGGCGGGCTGGATCGACTCGTCAGAGGGCGTGGAGCCAGTGAAGCGGGCGGTGTGGGCCGCGGCGGTGCTTGCCGCGGCGGTGGCCGGGGTGCGCACCGCACCGCGCCCGAGCCGCACCTAAGCGCCGCGAGGCGTAGGCAGGAGCGCAGCGACGCCCGGAGCCGCGATGTCCCGGCGGGACCTAGCCGGAGTGCGGTCCCGTCGCCGAGGCGTAGGCAGGAGCGCAGCGACGCCCGGAGCCGCATGTCACAGCGTGGCGGTGGTGATCGTCGTGCAGTCGCGGCGGTCGAGCACGTCCAGCGTGCGCGTCCCGTCGGGCTGGTCGCGCACGACGACCACCACGGGCCTCCCCTCGAGCTCGGCGAGGGCCGTGTAGGTGGTTGGCGCCCCGTCGGCGCGCTCGGTTGCGCAGGGCGGCTGTTGGTCGAGTGTGGGCGCCTCGGCGCCTGACGCACTCGACTGAGCAGCTCGAGCGTCGCTCCCGACTCGCGATCGCACGGCATCGGCGAGCTCAGGGAGGGTGCGGAACGCCCCGAGGTCGGTGGCGGTCATCCCGGCCAGCGCCTGTGCGGTGGTGGAGGACGCAGCGTCGTTCGCTCCGCCCGCGCTCCCCGCGCGCAGCGACATCTCCTTGGAGGCGTCGCTCGAACCGGTGGCGACCTCGCGGCGGGAGCCGGAGTCGAGGCTGCCGATGAGCGGGACGGCCAGGGCAAGGAGCGCGACGGCGGCGGCGATGCCGACGAGCCGCAGCGTGCGGCGCCCACCGCCTCCTACCGCGGTGGGGCGGGGCGCCATCGTGCGCACGGTTGCCACCGGAGGTCCCTCGGAGGCGCCGGCCTGGTCGAACGCGTCGAGCGCGGCGGCGATGGCCTGGTGGCGGCGTTCGGGATCGACGGGGGTCTCCGCGCTGGTTCGCAGCGCGTCCCGAACGGCAGTGAGGCGCTCCACGCGACCCGCGAGGCCCGGGTCGCTGGCGACGCGCGCGGCCTCGGCTGGCGAGGTGTCTCCGTCGAGGTGAGCGGACGCGAGATCGTCGAGGGAGTCGGGGTCGTCGTGCGGATCGGTCATGGCAGGGATCCCGAAGGTGGGTGGATCGGAGGGGTGCGCTGGGTTGGACGCTCTGACGCCTCGGTCTGGTTCCTCGGGTCGAGCAGGTGGGCCAGCTGGGCCCGGCCCCGCGCGATGCGGGACCGAACGGTGCCGGGGGGGATGGCGAGCACGTCCGCGATCTCCGCGTAGTCGAGGTCGCACAGGTCGCGGAGCACCACCGCCACCCGGAACTCCTCGGCGAGCTGGCTGAGGGCGACATCGATGGCCATGCGATCCGCGAGCCCGTCGATCCCCGCCGAGGTGGCGGGACCACGATGGCCGAGGGTCGCGCCACCAAGGTCGGGCTCGTCATCGGGCAAGCCGGGCACGGGTCGACGGCGGCGTCGGCGCAGCTCGTCGAGGCAGGCGTTCGTGGCCACTCGGTAGGCCCATGTCGAGAACGCAGCACGACCGTCGAAGCGCCGGATCCCGCGGGCGATCGCGATCAGTGCTTCCTGCGTGGCGTCCCACGCGTCGGCCTCGTTGCCGGCGAGCCGACGGCACACGGCGTGGATGCGATCGTGGTGGCGCCGCAGCAGCGTGTCGAGGGCTGCTCGGTCGCCCGTCTGGGCGGCGCTAACCAGCGCGCGGTCGTCGAGCTCAGATCGGATGGGGCGAGGGTACTGCCGAGCGGGTGCGGTCTCGGTGGCGCGGGGCGGCGATCAGCGACTGACGAGTCGAGCTTCCTGGATCTCGGCCGCGGCCCGTCCGGCGCCATCTCCGCGATCCACGATCCAGATGAGCACAGCGGCTCCATGGGCCCCGTGCAGGTCGATGCTGTTGGTCCCGGCCGCAAGGCTCCCCGTGGTGGCGATGGGCGCACCCCACCCAGCCAGGTCGCTCGCTGGGGCGTTGGCGACGTACACGACGACCCGCCAGTCGTTCGTGGGGCTCTGCAGCTCGACATGGTCGAGCGCTGCCGACGTTGTGAGCGTGAGCGCGATCCCGACGCCGGCCTTGAGACGCGTGATGTCGCGGTCGTTGTAGCCCTCCGTGCGCCATGCCGTCGCAGGGTTGCCGTCGAGGACGTTGTGGGCCAGAGCGTTGTTCTCCGCGCCATCCCCCGTGGGATCGAAGGCGGTCGCGCCGGTGAGCGCCAGCGGGGTCGGCGTGCCGCTGGGACCACCACCGATGGCGTCGCGCACGCCGCCCAGGATGCCTCCCGCGCCCGACCGGTCGAGGAGCAGTCCCGCGATCCCGAGGGCCACGGCGACCAGCACGACGAGGGCCGTGGGGACGAGCCAGCTCCGCTCCGTCTGTCGGAACGACGGCCCGCTCGCCGGAGCCGAGGAAGGCGCGGCCGGTGGTGCCATGGTGAACCGTGTGTCGCCCCCGCTCTCGGGCGCGACCCCGAGGGTGGTCACCGTGAGGTCGGCTGCGGGCGATGGGGTGGCACCCGCGGCGAGCAGAGCGGCCCGCAGGTCGGCCGCTGAGGCGAACCGGTCGTCCGGCTCGCGGGCCATCGCGCGGCACACGATGTCTTCCAGCGGTTTGGGGATCCCGGGTCGGACTTGGCGAGGGCGGAGCGGGTCGCGGTGGAGGCGGGCCAGTGCTGTAGCGGCGTCGGTGTCGGCCACGAACGGGGCGCGGCCGCACAGCAGCTCGTAGAGGACCACGCCAAGGCTGTAGATGTCGGTGCGAGCGTCGACTGCCTCGCCGAGCACCTGCTCAGGGGCCAGGTACTTGGCCGTGCCGACCATGAGGCCGGGCTGGGTCAGATCCGCATCGGCCACCGCCTTCGCGATCCCGAAGTCCGCCACCTTCACGCGACCATCACCGCAGAGCAGGACGTTGGCCGGCTTGATGTCACGGTGGACGAGGCCGGCGCGATGGGCGGCATCGAGGGCCTCCGCCACCTGGGCGGCGAGCCCGGCCGCCTGCCATGGATCGATCGGCGCGGCGTCGTCGATGCGCTGGCGGAGCGTCGGCCCCTGGACCAGCTCCATGACGATGGCCTCGAGCCCCCCCTCCGAGCAGGTGTCGTAGATGGCGACGATGCCGGGGTGGGCCAGCCGGGCGGCGGCGACCGCCTCCTGGCGGAACCTGGCCACGAACGTCGCGTCGGCGGCCAGGTGGGGATGCAGGAGCTTCACGGCCACCTGCCGCCGCAGGACCTCGTCGGTGCCCTGCCACACCTGGGCCATGCCGCCCGAGGCGATCAACGAGCTCAGCCGATAGCGCCCAGCGAGCAAGCGGCCGCCGTCGACGGCGGATGTTGCGGTCACGGGGGCGCTGTCAGGCGGGATCGGGGACGACACGGCGCGCCAACGCTACCCGGGGCGCTTCCAGCATCGACAGGCGGCGGGGGTGACGCTCAGACCGGTTCGAGCCAGGTCACGCCCATCACCCGCGGACCGCCATGCGTGCCGATCACCGGCCCGATGTGCCCGATCCGGATCTCGGCGCGGGGGTGGTGTGGTTCGAGCAGGTCGAGCATCTGCGCAAGGTCCGGGGCGAAGCCATGGGTGACGCAGAGGTGCTCGATCGCCCCGGCGGCCACGACCTTCTCGCGCAGCGCCTCGAGGGCGCGGCGGCGCGTGCGGGCCTTGCCAGCCTCCTCCACCGTTCCGCTCGAGATGTCGACGATCGGCTTGATCGAGAGGAGCGAACCGAGGAGGGCCTGCGCGCCGCCGATCCGGCCGCCCTTCTTCAGGTTGTCGAGGGTGTCGAGCGCCCCGAACACTCGGGTGCGGTTGGCCAGGGCCCCGACCAGCGAGACCACTTCGTCCGCCGACGCGCCGGCGGCCGCGGCCTGCGCCGCCAGCAGCACTTGAGTGCCCAGCCCGGACGTGATCGACCGGGAGTCGAGGACGCGCACGTCGAGGTCGTCCTTGGTGGCCATCGCCGCGTTCTGGGCCGACTGCATCGTGGCCGACAGGCCCGCTGAGAGGTTGATGCACACGACGGCATCGGCGCCCGCGGCCGCCTGTCGACGGAAGGCGGCCTCGAACTTGCCCGGCGCCGGCGCGGCGGTCTCAGGGAGCCCGGAGGCCGCGGCGAGCTTGTCGTAGAACGCCTCCACCGTGAGATCGGTTCGGTCTTCGAGCTCCTCGTCGCCGAAGCGGATCGTGAGCGGGACGACCTCGATGCCGTGTGCCGCGCACTCCTCGTCGGTGAGGTCGCAGCTGCTGTCGGTGACGATCCGGACGACCATGCTCGTTGTGCTCCCAGGTGTGGTGGCGTGCGCGCCGAACCTAGCGGTCGGCCGCCGACGGGTGGGCGTCCTCGGCCGTCACGGGCTCGCGGGGTGCGCCGCGACGAGCTTGGCGCTGCGGCGCGTGCGTCTCCAGTGGCGGGCCCACCAGACCAACAGGAAGATGGCGGCGCCGACCGACAGCACGAGCCCGACCCCGGACACAGCCGAGGACTGCACCGAGTAGTCGACGCTGGTGAGCGACAGGAGCCCGTCAGGGGAGGTGACCTCCACCTCGAGCGGGAACGTCCCTGAGGCGCGCGCCCGAACGGAGATGTCCAAGCGCGTGGTGGGGTCCGTGAGGGTCTTGGCGATCGTGGCGCCCCCGGGGAAGGCCAGCTTGGAGCTGCGCAGGTGCACGACGACGTTGATGGGCAGGCCGGCGTCGTTGCGCAGCGTGAGCGGCACGGTGCCGTCGCGTGCAGTCAGCGTGATCGTCTTGCGGGCGGGCGCGCTGACCGCTCGCACGACTGCGTCGATGGCCGACTGGGCCGAGTCGAGATGGGCCTGTCGCTCAGCTCGATCGAGATCGGACGAGGTGGCGACGAGCAGCTGGGCGGCGACCGCGCCCGCCCGGGGGCTGTCACGACCGACCAGACCGGTGAAGCTCGACAGGCGATCCCGAGCGGAGCGCAGGCCCCCGGCAACCGCGCCCGCGATCGGACGGGCATCGGCCGGGGCGAGGGAGCGATCGACGCGGCCTCCGCCTGGTTGGCGAAGGGGAGACGCCGAGGCGAAGAGATCATCCAGGTTGGCGGCCTCGAAGAGCCCGCTGGCGGAGAGGCCGGTCAGGAGGCCCTGCACGACCGGACCGCGCACCGACCCTCCCACGGGGAGCACCACCGCTCGAGCGACCCCTGGCTGCTCGAACCACAAGACGGCGAGCTCGGCGAGCACCCGGCTGACCTCCAAGCCCGGGGACGCGGTGGTGTCGATCCGCTCGAGCACCATCGGGTCGAGCGTGATCGCGTCGACGCTCGGCGGCCGGTCGGAACCGATGAGGAACGGCTGGGCCAGCGAGAGCGACAGCACGCCCCTGCGCAAAGGCTGGACCCGGTCCGCGTCGACCACGAGGTGGCGCACACCGATCCGCTTGAGGGCTGCGAGCCCAGGGAGGTCGAGGTCAGGACCGGCCAGCCACGTCGCCGTGCTCGGATCGACCCCTAGCGCGTCGGCGAGCACGAGCCTGCCCTGCTCGAGGTTGCGGTCCAGCTCCTGGGCCAGGTTGGCCGCCACGAGGGCGTCAGGCGACACATCCACGTACGGCAGCGCCACGACCGATCGATGCGTGGCTGCGACGCGCAGCTGGTCGAGCAGCGCTGTCTGCTCGGGGTCGTCACTGGCTGCCAGCGCATCGATCGTCTCGGGGCGCACCGCCAAGGTGGCGGGCACGTCGGGCGTGGCGGCCAGGGCGGCGACGAGATCGGACGCGCCGCGAAGCGCGCGGGGGTCGAGGTCGATCGTGCCGTCGGGCTGCAGTGCGGGCGGAGCATCGACCTTGGCGAGGACTGTGACGCCGAGGGGCGGCGAATCGTCGGCCTGGTCCGGCCGGACGACGAGATGGGTGACGAGCGTCGACAGGGGAGTGCCGGCTGCGTCTCGCACCTGGATCTCGACCGGGTAGACGCCCGCTGAGGTCAGCGGGACCCCGCCCACCACCGCTGGGTCGAGCGACAGCGAGAGGCGCCGGGTGCTATCGGGGCCGACCGGGAGCGAGGCGATCGGCGTTGTCACGTTGTAGATCTCGCCGCGCAGCCCGTCACCCTCCATCGACGCGGCCAGCTCCGAGCGCGAGCGCACACGGCCGTGCAACACGACCTCGGCGCTCCCGTCCTCCGGTACCCCGTTCAGGCGGAGCCACATGTCGAAGGTGCTGCCGCGGGTGACGGTGGGCGTCTGCGTGACGAGCTCGACGATCGGCGTGGCCGCGCCGACGGGGTCGGAGCCAGCGCTGGTGGCGGGTGTCAGGCTCGCGCTGGTGACGAGGAGCAGAGCGAGGGTGGCGCTCCAGCCGGGTCGCCGGAACCTCAACGCTCCGCCTCGTCGACGCGTCGGCGAAGGACCATCAGTCCGTCTGGCTGCAGTCGGAAGCCCAGCGCCTCGTAGAGCGCCAACGCGGCTGCGTTGTCCTCCTGCGTGTTGACGAGCACCTCCCGGGCCCCCCACCGGCGCAACCACACGAGGGCGTCGCTCACCAGCGTCGACCCGACACCGCGCCGCTGCTGCGTCGGGTCGACGGCCAGGCGTTGGAGGTAGCCCCTCGGCCCGGCGCGCCCCGTGATCGCGTAGCCGGCCAGCCCGGGTCGATCGTCGGGGAGGTCGACCACGCGCAGGCGCGACGCCGGAGTAGCCGTCAACGCGTCGTCGAGGGCGGCGCCGTCGAGTCGCCAGAACGGCGGGAAGGCGGCCGCGTCCACGTCGAGGAGCGCAGGACGATCCGCGCGCCGGCCGCGGCGCAGCGCTGGCGCGGCCGATCGCGCGGGCAGGGAACCGTCGACGGGACGGATGAGCAGGTGGAGCCGCTCGTGCACGGAGAACCCAGCGTCGAGGAAGGGCGTCGCGTCAGCGGGGCCGAGGGCCGAGGTCAGCGCCGACCGATAGCCGGAGCGGGCCAGCTCGTCGACGGACCGCTTGACCGACGCCGCGGTAGGACGACCGCGCGCCGGCGTGAGGTAGGCCGTCGTGATGTCGCCCCGCCAGCTGGCGATGCGCAGTCGACCATCCCCGCGGGTGAGGTCCCGGTGCGCGCTCATGGCGGCACCACGGTAGTGGCGCACACAGTCGTGTCCCGCGTCCGGAGTGCGGGGGCCGACGCGGAACTACGCTCGGTGTCCAGCGTGGCCGTCCTCTTCTTCACTCACGAGCGCTACCTCGACCACGACCCCGGCCGGGGTCATCCCGAACGCCCGGCGCGCCTGCAGGCGGTCCTCGACGGCGTGCGGGCGGCCGGCCTGGGTGAGGCGGTCGTGCCGGCGCTGCCGGTGCGAGCCACCCGTACGGACGTGGAGCGTGTGCATGCGCCCGCGCACATCGAG
The DNA here is from genome assembly GCA_046595835.1 of Acidimicrobiales bacterium. Classification (GTDB taxonomy): domain Bacteria; phylum Actinomycetota; class Acidimicrobiia; order Acidimicrobiales; family VFJN01; genus VFJN01. Next base: position 9,269 of record JBKJSO010000203.1, read on the forward strand.
CTGATCGAGCGCTCGAGCGAGGCCGGTGGGGGGTGGCTCGATGGAGACACCGCCACCAGCAGCGCCTCGTTCGACGCCGCCCTCTTGGCCGCCGGGGCGGGCCTCACCGCGGTCGACGCCCTCGATGCCGGCGAGGGGTCGAGCGCGTTCTGTGCGGTGCGGCCGCCGGGCCACCACGCCACCGCGTCGAGGCCGATGGGGTTCTGCCTGTTCAACACCGTGGCCGTGACGGCCGCAGCGCTCGCGGATCGCGGCGAGCGCGTGCTCATCGTCGACTACGACGCCCACCACGGCAACGGCACGCAGGACATCTTCTGGACCGACCCCCGTGTGGCGTACGTGTCGTTCCATGAGTACCCGCTCTATCCCGGCACCGGCGGGATGCGCGAGGTCGGGGCGGCCGAGGGCCGGGGAGCGACGGTGAACATCCCGTTGCCGGCTGGCGCCACGGGCGACGCCTACCGGGCCGGCGTCGATGAGGTGATCCGTCCCTTTGCGGAGGAGTTCCAGCCGACCTGGCTCCTGCTGTCGGCGGGGTTCGACGCCCACCGTGCTGATCCGCTGACCGACCTGGGGCTCTCCGCAGGCGATGTCGCCGACCTCACCTCGGAGCTGCTCACGTTGGCACCGGCCGGCCGCCGGATCGCGTTCCTCGAGGGCGGGTACGACCTGGCCGCGCTGGGGAGCTGTGCGGCAGCGTGCATCGGTGCGCTCGCCGGTCAGCGCAGCGCGACCGAGCCGACCACGGCGGGGGGGCCCGGCAGAGACGTCGTGCGAGCCGTCACCATGTTGCGAGAGGAGCTCACCAATGGTTGATCCAGGCGTGCTGCCCGCGCCGGTTGAAGTTCTCCGGCGCATGTGCCGATGGCTTCTGCCATGAGCCAGCTCGATGAGCTCCTGACCTACCTCGATGAGGTGCAGGGCTCCGACCTCCACCTCAAGCCAGGTGCTGTGCCGCACGTCCGCGTCGACGGGCAGCTGCGGCCGGCGCCGTTCGAGCCTGTGGCGCCAGGTGTGGTTGAAGCACTGGCCGCGGAGGTGCTGGACGACCTTCGCCTGGCGGACCTCGAGACCAGCGGCGAGGTCAGCTCAGGGCTGAGCGTTCCGGGTGTCGGTCGCTTCCGCGTCGCCGTCCACCGTCAGCGGGGTTCCCTCGCCATGGTGGTTCGGCGGGTGCCCCCGGAGATCCCGGTGCTCGAGGAGCTCGGTCTGCCCCTGCAGGTCGAGCGCTTCGCCGAGGACGAGCGAGGCCTCGTTCTCATCACCGGTCCCCCCGGCTCAGGCAAGACCACGACCTCGGCCGCGCTGCTGGACCGGATCAACCGCACACGGGCTTGCCATGTGCTCACGATCGAGGACCCGATCGAGGTCCTCCACGCCGACGTCAAGTCGCTCATGACGCAGCGTGAGGTGGGCACCGACACAGCCAGCTATGCCGAGGGCCTCCACAGCGGGCTCCGCCAGGATGCCGACGTCATCTTCGTCGGGGAGCTCATCGACGCCGCCTCAGCCCGCCAGGCGCTCACCGCGGCGGAGGTCGGCCACCTCGTCATCTCCACCCTGCGGGCGTCGACGGCCACCGACACCGTGGCCCGCTTCATCGAGCTGTTTCCGCTGGCCGAGCAGGACCTCGCCCGCCACTCACTCGTGAGCGTGCTGCGCGGGATCGCCTGCCAGCGCCTCCTCGAGCGGGCCGACGGCAAGGGGCGCGTCGTCGCCGCTGAGGTGCTCGTGGGCACGGCGAAGGTGGTCGACGTCATCGCCGACGGCGCCCGTGCTGGCGAGCTTGAACGCGTGCTCGCCGATGGCCAGTACCACGGCATGCAGACGCTGGACCAGGCGCTGCTCGAGCGAGTGCGTGATGGGTTGATCTCGATGCGTGACGCCCTGGCCGCGTCGTCGAACCCGGAGGACCTCCGCATCGCCATGGGCCACGCGGGGCTGACCTCCGGCCTCTAGTCCGGCAGCAGAGCGGATCTGGCCAAGCCGGACATCTTCGCAAGATCAGCAGGATGGTCACGCCTCGTGGTCGAATCCCTACGGTGACCGGCTCCCGTCACCGACCCCGATCTGGGGCCGAGTGCACCACTGTGACGGGTGTCATAGGCTGAGAACTGCACAATTAGGCAAGGTTGACCCGACGAACGCAAGAGGCGGGTACTGGGAGCCGGGGTAACCGGCGACGGGCGATGCACATACGACAACGGAGGCTAGAGATGAGCAAGCAGCGAGGGTTTGGATTCTTGGCGATGAGCGTAGTAGCGCTGGTCGCCGTCGGCGGGGCGACCACCGCTTCGGCCGACGCGATCGGGGCGGGCAAGGCGTCGTCCTTCGCCGTCACGGCCGACGTGTTGGGCACGAACGCCATCCCGCCGACCCCCACGGCGGCCACGACGGCCCCCGCGGCCGGCGAGACCGACAAGACGGTCATCGGCATCCCCGGCGACCCGCTGGTCGTGAACGGCACGCTGATCGCTCGCTCGGCGGTGCACACCGCCTCCGATCTTCCGAGTGAGCTGCAGCAGCCCGCCTCGCAGCAGGCGGTCACCGGCCCGTACAACGCACGGGCCATCGGCCAGATCGAGGATCTCAGCGTCCTGATCAACGGGGGTGTGCCCGGCGGCAAGCTCGTCAGCGCTGACCT
>JBKJSO010000214.1:0-2696 GCA_046595835.1 Acidimicrobiales bacterium
CCGCGGTCGGGCTCGGCATAGAAGTGGAACTCGTCCATGATCACGAGACCGACGGGCGAGGAGTCGCCGGAGCGCAGCGCGATGTTGGCGAGGATCTCCGCGGTGCAGCAGATGATCGGCGCGCCGGCGTTCACCGCGGCATCGCCGGTCATCATCCCCACGTTCTCGCGCCCGAAGGTGGCGCAGAGATCGAAGAACTTCTCGCTCACGAGCGCCTTGATCGGCGCCGTGTAGAAGCTGCGCCGACCGCTGGCCAGCGCGGCGAAGTGCGCGCCGACGGCGACCAGGCTCTTTCCGGATCCGGTGGGCGTGGCGACGATCACGTTCGATCCCGAGACGATCTCGATGAGCGCCTCCTCCTGGGCCGGATAGAGCGTCAGGCCGGCGTCTTCCGCCCAGAGCGCGAAGGCGTCGTAGAGGGCGTCCGGCGTCCGCTCGGCGGGAACGAGGTCGATGAGGCTCACGGCTGCGCACTTCGAGATGCCGGCCGAGCGCGGCCGAGAGCTCGCGCCAGGTCAAGCGCCGGGTCGGTGCTTCGCTCGGTCACTGGCCAACGGGGACGACGAGCACGGGCCACGGTATCCCGAGCGCTTCGGGCAGATGAGCAGTTCGAGCGTGCAGTTCGACTCAAGCGACGAGCCGGGAGCATGGGCCGCGGGAACCGCAGACGGAACCAAGCCCCACCACTGTCGCCACTGCGACAAGCCGATCACCCAGGGGCAGCAATACCTCTAAACGAGCGACCCCGGCCGTGGCTGGAGTGCCGTCGCGTCCGCCGTGCTCTACGTTGCCCGCCTAGCGTGCTCATCCCTTGAGGGGTCTATGATTCCCAGCAGAGGGGCGCGATTCCAACGCGTTAAAGGTGGGCACATGCGACGAATCTGTGCGGTTGCTCTCTCGCTCTTGCTGGGGATGGGGACGGTCAGCGCCGCGACGAGCGCTGGGGCCTCGCCTGCTCCGGCACGTGACTACATCGTCGTGCTGCGTGACGGTTCGGCTGATCCCGGCCAGGTGTCGGCCGAGCACGCTCGCACCGAGGGCGCGCGCGTCGGGCATGTGTACCGCTACGCCCTGCGCGGCTACTCAGCGTCGATGTCACCGACCGCTGCGGCGCGGGTGGCAGCCGACTCCCGCGTGGCCTACGTCGAGCTCGACGGTCCCGTCTCGATGGTAACCGACCAGAACCCCGCCACCTGGGGCCTCGATCGGATCGACCAGCCCGACCTGCCCCTCAACAACACCTACTCCTACACAGCCACGGGTTCGGGCGTCACGGCCTACATCATCGACACCGGCATCCTCTTCGCTCACAGCGAGTTCGGCGGGCGCGCCAGCAGCGGCTACGACGCGGTCGACGTCGGCACAGCCGCGGATGACTGCAACGGCCACGGCACCCATGTGGCGGGCACGGTCGGCGGCTCGACCTACGGGGTCGCCAAGGCCGTGAGCCTCGTGGCGGTGCGGGTGCTCGACTGCAGCGGCAGTGGCACGACATCGGGCGTGGTCGCCGGCATCGACTGGGCCACCGGAAACCACGCCGCCGGCACCCCAGCGGTGGCCAACATGAGCCTCGGGGGCTCTGCAGACAGCGTGCTCGACGCAGCGGTCAAGGGCTCCATCGCAGACGGGATCACCTACGGCATCGCCGCGGGCAACGGCAACTTCCTCGGCATGGCGCAGAACGCCTGCAACTACTCGCCGGCGCGCGTGCCCGAGGCCCTCACGGTGGGCGCCACCGACAGCTCTGACACGAAGGCCTCCTGGTCGAACTACGGCACCTGCGTCGACCTGTTCGCCCCCGGCGTGAACATCACCTCGTCCTGGTACTCGAGCACCAGCGCCACCAACACGATCAGCGGCACCTCGATGGCAACCCCGCACGTCGTGGGCGTGGCGGCGCTCTACCTCCAGGGCAACCGGTCGGCGTCGCCGGCCACGGTCAGCGCCGCCATCAACACCAACGCCACCACCGGCAAGGTCGTCAACGCCGGCTCCGGCTCCCCCAACCGGCTCCTCTACGCCACCTTTGGCGGCACACCGCCACCGCCGACCACCGGCACGCTCACCGGACACGTGACCAACGCTTCGTCGACGGCGATCTCCGGTGCCACCGTGTCTCTCTCCGGTGGTTTGGTGGCCGTCACCGACACCAGTGGCTCGTACACCTTCACCAACCTCGCCACGGGCGGCTACACCGCCACGGCCAGCGCCAGCGGCTACTCCTCATCCGCCCCGACCACGGTCACGATCACCAGCGGTACGACGACCACGCAGGACTTCAGCCTCACCGCCACGCCGCCGCCACCCACCACCAGCGTCCACGTGTCGGGCATCAGCTACAGCACGGCGGCGAACGGTAAGCACCTGCTCGTGACCGTCACCATCCAGGACAGCGCCGGCACAGGCGTCGCCAACGCATCGGTGTCGATCAACCTGTACAAGGGCAGCGTGTTCTACATCAGCGGCACGGGCACCACCGGCAGCAACGGAAGCGTGACCTTCCGGGCCACCAACGCCCCCAGCGGCACGTACACGACCATGGTCACCGGCGTGTCGGGGACGGGCCTCACGTGGGTTGACGGGACGCCGTCCAACTCCTACAACAAGGTCTGACGTCCCTCACCCCAGCTCTGGGCGGGAGGGTGAGAGCACGTCACGACGGCGGTCGACACGGCCGCCAAGATCACCAAGGTGTT